>JANMLD010000298.1:0-5568 GCA_031372345.1 Pirellula sp. | reverse complement strand
ACGCGAATTGATCGCTTGGGGGTAAGGGGACTTACGCGCCATGCTTGACCATCTATCGCAAAATCAACGAAAACAACAACCCGCCGCTATATCGAAAGTTATCCGACCAGTCAATAATCAGCGGATGCAATATCCGGGCTAGCGCCCTGCGGCTGATGCGGGCCAGATGAAATTCAAATCGAGAATCAAACGATACTCGGCCCACGTTCTGGCGAACGTGGCGACGAACACGGCGACCTCGGTCGCATTGGATAGAATCATGAAACAAATCGTTGCCGCCACACTGATGTTGTTTGGTTCGCTCTCATCAATCGGTGCGGCCGAGCGGCCCAACATCGTCTTCATGCTGTCTGACGATCAGGGTTGGAATGGTCTGTCGGTGGCGATGCACCCGAATGTGGCCGGATCGAAGGGAGATATTTTTCACACTCCCAACTTGGAGCGGCTCGCGGCTCAAGGGATGCGGTTCTCGGCAGGATATGCTCCGGCTTCGGTCTGTTCGCCGACGCGGATTGCTTTGCAGACAGGCAAGAGTCCGGCCGCTCTGCATTGGACGAAAGCCGCTCCGGCGGAGACCGGGCACAAGCTGATCGAACCGCGTAACGTCAAAAGCATCTCGGCGAATGAAACGACGATCGGCGAGTTGTTGCAGAAAGCGGGTTACGCGACGGCTCATTATGGCAAGTGGCACATCAGCGGCGGCGGTCCAGAGAAGCACGGCTATGACGAGTCCGATGGCGACACTGGCAACGAGAACGCTTTCAAGTTCCACGACCCGAATCCCGTGGACATCTTCGGTATGGCCGATCGCGCCGCCGCGTTCATGGAGAAGTACTCCAAAACGAAGAAGCCGTTCTTCATTCAACTCTCGTGGAACGCGCTCCATGCGTCGGAGAACGCGAACAAAGCGACTCTTGCGAAGTACGAAGTGAAGATGAAGGGCGAAAACTCCAAACGGATCACGACGGCGGCGATCACGGAAGATCTCGATACCGGAGTTGGCAAGGTGATGGAGGCCATCGAACGGCTCGGTCTGTCCGGCAACACCTACGTCATCTACATGTCCGACAATGGATCGGGCGGCGGCAAGAAAGTTTTGGCGGGCGGAAAGGGAGGCGTATGGGAAGGGGGCATTCGAGTTCCGTTCATCGTGCGCGGTCCTGGCGTGAAGACGAACTCGTGGTGTCACACGCGCGTGGTTGGCTACGACCTCTTCCCGACCTTCTGCGAGTGGGCCGGCGTCAACAAGACCTCGCTGCCGAAGGGACTCGAAGGGGGCAGCATTGCGGCGCTGTTGGCGAACGAGGGTCGCGGCGAAGTGAAACGGTCGCGAGACGAACTCGTCTTTCACTTTCCGCACTATCAAGGGAATGCCCCGCACTCGGCGATCTTCCTCAGCGATCTGAAGCTACTGCATTTCTACGAAGACAACCACGATGAGTTGTTCGACCTCTCGCAAGACATCGGCGAGCGAAACGACCTCGCGAAGCAGAGACCGGCTGATATCAAGAAGCTGCGTGACCGGCTCGAAAAGTATCTGGCTTCGGTCGATGCTCAGTTACCGACACCGAACCCCGACTACGATCCCAAGAAGCCAGCCCCCGAAGAGAAACGAAAGAAGTAATCAGACATTTTGGACTGTGGACTGTGGACTGTGGCAGCAGGCTGCGGCAGTCCATGCCGTGACACAGGAATTCCACATGTTTCGAGGGTTGTTCGCCTAATTGATTCTGAGCTCAACGGCGTTCGCGCACCCCGGCCATTCGCCACGGAAGCAAGCCACCGCGTCAGCAAAGACCAATGCCGAGTGATTGCCAGGTCCAGTGTTCTGAGGTTGTTGTAGTGCGCAGACTCATGCGGCCAAAATTTATCATTTTTCTCAAAATCGCTGTGACAAACACGGTACTCGACCCTACTAGTTGAAGCGACTCGAAAATTTTGTCACTTCTGCTCATACAAAGACTTTCGTTTGGTGACAAGCTTCGGAACCGCACTCTCGTTAGTTCCACTTCATTCCTAGTCTTAATTGGGGCTTTGTTGTGAAACTCAGAATCCGCTCTGCGGGGTTCACCTTAGTTGAACTCCTCGTCGTCATCGCCACATTGGCGTTATGGTCGGGTTGTTACTGCCGGCTGTCCTCCTTGGGCGACCGAGGTGAAGACGACATCAAGGTGGCGCGCACATTATGATGGGGGACGGGGCTGTGAAATTCATTACAGACTCGATCGAAGCCGGACAACCAAGCAATGGTGTAGTGAAATTCGGCCAAAGCGGTGCACGAGCACCAGGGGTGCCAAGCCCTTATGATTTGTGGGGATCGCTAGGAACTCGTGCTATCCGCGAAACGATCAATGCAGAGTTTTAAGCAATTTAAAACCATTTCGATGATTGGAGTGACGGTTTTGTGTTTTCTGTTTTCGTCATCAGCAATCTTCTGGAACGCCTGCGAAACTAAATTATGATCGCAAACACGATCAAACGAATTCAAGCGGGCGATCTCGATGCCTATGAGGAGATTGTCCGTCAATATCAGGGCTTACTGATGGGATATGCTGCCCATCGGTTGCCTCATGTCGACGTCGCCCAGGACATAGTCCAACTAACGTTCATTCGAGCCTATGAACAATTGAACGAATACAAACCGGAACGGGATTTCGGTGTCTGGCTCTGCGTGATTTGCAAACACTTCATCCTCACGGAATCAGAGCGTCAAAGACGCCAGTCACGGAATCTTGCAAGTTATCGCGACGCCTTGCAAACCCGAGTCTGGGAGATGATGTGGGTTGAGGATGATCAAGGACCAGCCCGTGAATTGTCCGCACTACGGAAATGCATGATGGCATTGCAGACACAGGCCGCGCGAGTCGTGCGACTTCGTTACGACGAGCAAAAATCGTGTCAGGATATCGCGGAATCAATGCAGCGGTCGGTGACCTGGGTTACGAGCACTCTGTGGCGTGCACGTAAATCGCTTCGCGAATGCATGGACACTAAATTGAGCGAGGAAGTAACCACATGAATCAGGCGAGACTCGAAATATTAACTGAGAAGCTTCAAGATCATTGCATGAGCGAAAGTGAATGCCAGGAACTTATGGAGTGGTTGGAAAGCGATGTTTCCCATATGGTTGCTTTTGCCGAACAGCTACGACTTTCCAATGCGTTGGGGACGCTACGGCTAATCGGCTGTGATGGAATTGCGCCAGCGGTGATGAGCAGCTTGGCCGGGGTAAAAGGTACAAGCGACCTTTCACGAAAGGTGCGTCTGCAAATTGAGAAAGACAAACAGAGCGAGTTACTCCATCATGATAACAATGTACACTTTCGCAAGTTAGCCACTTGGCTTTTGGCTACTGCAGCAACGTTCTTTGTAATCGTCGGTTGGCTTGCGTTAAGGAAAGATCACGAGTTGATTGATGACGGTCTGGTCATCGCGCGTGTAACAAACCAGGTGAATGCGGTTTGGACGAACGACCATGTCAACAACGATGGCGGCATCTGGGCAGGATTGCTTGAATTGAAGTCGGGATTCGCACGGTTGGACTTCGACAACGGAGCATCAGTGACGTTACAGGGACCAGCGGCTTACGAGCTGGAGGGGCCCATGGAGACACGACTCCACCACGGTGTTTTAACGGCTCGGGTTCCTGACTCGGCGGTTGGATTCAAAGTGGAAACCGTCTCGTTGGATGTTGTCGATTTAGGCACAGCGTTCGGTGTCTCCGTAAGTCAAAAGGGGGTCACCGACGTAAGCGTGTTTGAGGGAAGCGTTGAGGTCCGCCCACTCAGTAGTCCATCGTCGCTCTTGAACGCAGGCGAAGCAATTCGATCCACAGGAGAAGCCGGAAAAGAGTTTGGCAGCGTCGCGTTCGACGCGAGTGCTTACGAGCGAGCGTGGCCGATCGCATTTGGTGTTTCACTAACGACAGGAGCTCTCCGTTTTGTTCGTCCGGGTCCGCCGTGGGATTTGACGGCGCAACGAGATGACGATTTTATCGTTGTCTTCCCGGAAGCCGAACGAATCAGGCTCGCTACTGCGATGAGTGTGGATTCTATTCGGCCTGGAGAACTGCTTCGCGAGCAACAATCAGAAGGAAGCACAATCGAAGCAGGTACCATGGTTCGCTCATACCTCTTGCAATTTAATCCGGATACAAAAGGGTCAGACGAGAGACAACTCCTTTCGGGCGAGATCATATTTAGCCTTCCAGTCGTAGGCATTATTTGGAGCTCGGACCGTTTGGCTCAAACCGACACGATTTTTGGTTCTGAAGAATCTCAATACGACTTCCCAGGACGCGGTATTGAAATACCATCAATCGTCAGGCCAGAAGGTGCGGGCCGAGATCGAATCTTTCTATCTGAAGATCGCCGCTCTCTACGCCTTCGACTCAACTGCAGCGTGCATCTAGATCAGATTCGCGTTTTGGTGGAAGCCGACCGAGATTGATTCCCATAACTTCATTTAAGAGAAAGAGTATCATGAAAAACTACCCCTGCGATCGACGTCGATTTTTGCAAGGAACGGGCGTCGCGTTGGCCCTACCATTTCTGAAGAGTCATTTCCAGCTTGCGGCCTGTGCCTCAGAAGTTAAAGACGCCGATCCGCGGCGCCTGATATGCATCGGCAATCATCTCGGCTTCTGGCCGGGTGGATTCTTTCCGACGGCGGCAGGGCACGACTACGCGATCAGCCAGACGCTGGCTCCGTTGCAGGCGCATCGTGGGGATTTCACGGTCTTCTCTCATCTCGATCACGGCGCGAAGGGCGGTCACGGCGCGGTGCATTCGTTTCTCACGGGCGTGAAGAAGGAGGAGTCGGCGGGGTTTCCGGAGAAGAACATTTCCATCGACCAGGTGGCTGCGGAGCATGTGGGTTCCGCGACGCGGTATCCTTCGATCACGGCGGGGATTGGTGAAGGCACGAACATGTGCTGGAACCGCGCGGGCGTGCATCTTCCACCGGTGGACAATCCCGCGCGGCTGTTTGAGGCGATGTTTGTCGAGGCGAGCGCGGGTGCGTTGGCATCGGAGCGAGAGCGCCTGTCGCACCGAGCTAGTGTGCTCGACGCGTTGCGGGAATCGGCAAAGCAGTTGGGAGGCAATCTGGACGCGGCAGATCGTAGCAAGCTCGACCAGTATCTGACGTCGGTGCGCGATGTGGAGCGTCGGCTGAAAATGTCCGAGGCGTGGCTCGGACGGCCGAAGCCGAAGTCACCCATCGATCCCGTAAAAGACGAGGAGCGGCTGCAGATTGAGGAGATTCCGCTGTTCATGGACCTGATGACGCTGGCACTGCAGACGGATTCGACGCGCGTGGCCACCTTTGAAATTCCACTTCAATTCCACACCAACGAACTCGACGTCGGCAGCTATCACGGGCTGTCGCACCACAGCAAGCAGGAAGGACTGCTGACCCAGCTGCAGGTTGTGGAGAAATACTTAATGACACAGTTCGCGCACTTGTTCGGCAAGTTGAAGGAAGCGGGATCGATGGAGAGCGACGTTCTTCCTGAAGGATTTGATATGGGTTGGAGCTGCCTACCGTTCCGGTGATGCAATTGCCGGA
>JANMLD010000218.1:0-26219 GCA_031372345.1 Pirellula sp. | reverse complement strand
TACCTCTGTGAACGCTTCGATGCGTCGGTTGCCCGAACACACGCATCACTCGAGGCCAAGGTGACTGGCTAGGTCTTTCCTCGTACGACTCTTTCATTCGCTACCTCTCTCCGGCTTGCGCCGACGCACCCTGGCACCTTTTCCTCCTCCCTTTTCCTCCTCCTTGCGTTCCAATCTTTCTGTCATCAATTTTCCTGTCAACGTTGCGAGTCGGTTCCAGGTTGACGTACTAGCGAATACAATGAGCGTCCCGCTTCCATAGTTGACCCGCAACAAAGCGATTGGTCCAAAGACGGTACGATACTTTGGTGAGATTTAAGTGTGAAGGAACTAACGCGGTGATGATTTCCCTGAGGACTGTGTTCTTTTTTTCGGCGTTACTGATTGCGGTGCACGTAGATATGCAATGTCACGCCGACGATGCAATTGTCGGCGTTGAAGATTCTTTGCGTCAGGAATATCTGCGCTACTCAATGGAGAACGCGGGTGATGCTGAGCGGGGAAAAGTACTTTTCAATCATTCGGAAAAAGCGTTGTGCAGCAAATGTCATTTGCTAATCGGAATGGAAAAGAGCGGTCCTAACTTGGATGGAATCGCGGATAAATATCCTTTTGAACAACTCGCGCGACAGATCCTCTATCCGAGCGAATTCATAGCGCATGGTTTCGAACAAGTCAAGATTTTGACAAACGACGGGACTGCGTTTGCGGGTCGAATGGAACGATCCAATCAGATCGAGGTCAAGCTGGTTGACGGACAAGGCAAGATCAACACCATCAAGAGGAAGGACATCGAAGAATTGAAAGAAGTCGCCACCTCGTTAATGCCCGCAGACTTGCAGAATACGCTCAACAAGGCTGAGTTCGCTGATTTGATGGCCTATTTGAAGACACTCAAGTTTGCTCTTCATGAAGGCTACGCGGATGGCGGCCGAAAGATTCCCATTCCGTCCTTGAGCACGTCTGTGAACCTTGAAGCGATCCACCCGTCAGAACTGAATTTCGAGAATCCGGTTTGGTGTGGAGCATTGCCAGGTACAGCCAGTGACTTGCTCGTGATCGAACACATGACCCGGCGAATCTGGAGATTGGTACGAGAGGATGGGCCCGTTCGCAAGGAGCTTTTTCTAGAGCTAGGCGAAGACGTACATACCGGTGCGAATCAAGGCTTGATGTGCATCACTTTCCATCCCAAATTCGTCGAGAATCGTCGGTATTTCCTCGAATATGAAGTTAAAGAAGATGGCCAAGTCAAGACGACAGTGGCTGAGCGCAAAGCCTCTCCGAATGGGTTAAAAGACTCAGGTGAGGCATCTCGCCGATTATTGGAGACGTTCCAACCTGCGGGCAATCATAACGGTGGGTGTATCGACTTCGGGCTTGATGGAATGCTGTACGCGGCCTTCGGCGACGGTGGCCCGCAGAAAGATCCCAATGGTTATTCACAGAATCCGCGCATTTTGTTGGGTTCCATGTTGCGAATCGATGTCGACCACCGGGATGGGGCGTTGCCTTACTCCATCCCCAAAGACAACCCTTTTTGGGAGGCTCATCGCAAGGACTCCAAGGTGCGAGCGGAGACGTGGGCGATCGGCTTCCGAGAGCCCTGGCGATTCAGCTTCGACCCAAAGACTGGCGAACTGTATGTCGGTGACGTTGGACAGGACAAGTTTGAAGAAGTCGCAATAGTGCGCCAGGGAGACAATCATGGATGGAATGTGCGAGAAGCCTTCATCCCCTTCTCCAGTGAATATGCTCGAGCTAATGAAAAATACCAAGACCCTGTTTTTGCCTATCCTCATGGCCTCGGCTTTTCGATAACGGGTGGCTACGTGTACCGTGGCAGTCGAAGTCCTTCGTATGACGGCGTTTATATTTTTGGTGACTACAACACGCGTTTGATTTGGGGGTTGCGACAACAGGACGGGAAACTCGACAGCGTTTTTCGGATCGGTGCTGCACCCAATGGAATCGCCTCGTTTGGGACAGACCAACACGGCGAGATCTATGTGGTAACTTACAAAGGGACCGTCTATCACATGGATCTTTCAGAATCGATGTATCCAAATTCAAGCGCCGATTTCGATGGCAAGTAACCAATTATGCCACTGCTAAACCATTTTCGACCGCCGATTTTCAACAATGCACAGTGGAGCCTCGAGTTCCGTCCAGCGATCATCCCCGCCTCATAGACGTCGTTTGCTTTGCCGAGTCCACGATCGAGCCAAAGGAGCAATCGCTCTCAAAGCTGGATCCTTCGAAGATGGTGGCACACGCGTTTCGGACAAGGGAGTTCGGAAATAATTTAAATAAATTTGCATTGTTTTCGTATGTATGGTAAACAGAATCAAAGAGCCTCCTGGTTAGACATATTGGCGGTTCCTTCGGTGAATTTAGCGATCCAATTTGGGCCTCTAAAAGTAAACGATTTCCTGCTCCCCAACCAGACTCTCCACTCACCTTATTCGCATCCGTCAGGCTCGTTTCGGCGAATGCTTTCTGTTTTATGTTTTTTCATTGGGAGAACAGTCTCATGACGTATAAAAATCGAGTCGGGTTACTTGCGTCCAACAAATCTGGCTTCACGCTAGTCGAGCTATTGGTGGTGATTGCAATCATCGGCATTTTAGTGGGACTGCTTTTGCCGGCAGTTCAGGCGGCCCGCGAGGCAGCGAGGCGTATGCAGTGCATAAACAATCAAAAACAGCTCGTTCTTGCGATGCATAACTTCCACGATGCCTTCAAGAAGTTTCCTCCGCTACGTGGAGGTCCAATTGGAGGCGATCAAAACCGCTGCGGCGACAAGTTCGGCCTCGTTTTCGCGCTTCCCTACATCGAACAAGGCCCGAGGTCAGAACAAATCACGGGCGCGGCTCCGCAGGTTGCTTGGAACAACACGTTTGCTCCGTATCTGGGAGAAATGGGGGTCCTGCTTTGTCCCTCCTCCCCTCTGGCAGCGAACAATCCGGTAACTTCGAATCAACCGCAACGCAGCTACCATTTGTCAATGGGCACTACTGTCGGAACCAACGTTTCGGCTGCAGGAACGAGCGCGACCGTCACCAACAATAACTACTTCGGTCGCGTCGACGGCCTTTTCGGCTACGATAAACCAGGCGCCACGGCACCCCTTTGCATCACAAACGAAGTAAAAACAACCATGGCATCGGTTACTGATGGCACGAGTAATACCGTCGCGTTGTCTGAAAAAGTCACAGGAGATAGAGGTTCGCGTTCGGTTCTCGGTCTGGCGACCTATCCGATGACTGGTCTCGATGCGAATGCCGCTCAGTGTCTGGCCACTGCGACCAATGGCCTTTACAACCCAGGCCGCCTCCTTTCCGATTGGAATGTGGGAGGCATATGGGCCTTCGGTCACCCCAATTGGGCAGGTTTTTCAACGATTTTGCCACCGAATAGCCCTTCATGCTATGAACGCAACAATAACAATCCGAGCAACGCGGTGGGTGTCTTCTCGGTGAGCAGTCGCCATACAGGTGGCGTCGTGATCGGGATGGCGGATGGAAGCATTCGCTTCATCACTCAGTCGATCGACTGCGGCAATTACGGAGTCGCTCCCAATCGCAACTATGGTGTGTGGGGTGCGCTTGGCACGATCGCTGGCGGCGAAGTGAATTCGCTCAACGACTGATTCGCTATTCGCGCAATTCGCTATTCGCGCAATTCGCGATTGGCACAATTCGCGAGTGCGAGTTCCCTTCGCCCACTTTTTTATTCTTTTTCTACGTGGAATCATTTCATGCGTCGTCGTTCTATGCTTGGTCTTATATGCATTTTTTTGCTGGTCGGGTGTAATTCCGCGAGCATTACCGGAACGGTTCCGGTCGGCGGCAAAGTGACCTACAAGGGGGCTCCTGTCGAAGGTGCGATCGTCACCTTTGTTCCAGAGGGGGGCGGTCGCACCGCGACTGCGACGACGGCAGCAGGCGGTGTATTTAGCCTGACGACGGTCGATGCAGCGGGTGCGATGCCGGGGAAATACAAAGTCACCGTCGATAAGGTTGAATATGGAGCTGGAGGTTCGTCCAGCATGGAAGAGGCCTCAACTGGAAATGCCGCCGAAGGGAAGGTGAAGCGCGCGTTGCCCGCGAAATACGCCGCAGCCGGTTCGACTCCGCTATCCATGGAGGTGCCCTCGGGTGGCAAGAAGGATATCGACCTGGCTCTCGTCGATTGAATCCACGGTGTTTCGCCAGCCGGTAGATCCATTTCGAAGACAACGTCCCTGGAGCCAGTGAAGTATTCTTTGTCCGCTCGGAGCTTGCCTCCGACGGAATCCGTTTTGGCGTCCTATGCGTGGTTTAGCAGCAGAGAGCGGCGAGGAGCGTGTGTTTCATGAGTTCTTGCGTGATGCGATTGGTTGCGATGGAACAGGGAAGCGGCATCTAGATTACGGCTGGGCTTTCTTCTTTGCGTTTCGATTCGGTTGCGCCTCCGTTCCGCCCACGCGAGGCGAGAGATACTGGTCGAACGTGTCTCCCTGCCCGAGTGTGCGGGGGTCATCCTGGCGTTTGAGTTCGGACATGAGCTTCTCGCGCAAGGCAACGACGCTCGAGGCGAAGGCGGGATTGTCGGCGAGGTTGGCCATGCATTCGGGATCTTTGCTGAGGTCGAACAACTGTTCGGCGGGTCGCTTGCCGAAGGCGTGCAGCCAAAACGGATCCAGCTCGCCGCGCTCGGTCACGAGGGTCTTGGTTGGACTGGCGTCGGTGTCTTTCAAACCGAGTTCGGGGTTGCCGCAAGGCCAGCGGTCGGCCGCGAAGTTTCGCACGTAGAAAAGGGGGCCGGAACGGATGCCGCGAGTAGGATAACCGAGTCCCGCTGGAGCGCCAGGGCGCGCCAGCACGTCGTTGCGTTCGCGCCCGATGATCACAAATTCGCGGTCGGCCTTCGCCTCGCCTCGCAGCAAATCGATGAAGCTGCGGCCGGTGATGGGCGACATGCCTTGCACGGTGCCGTTGATGCCGAACACTTCGAGGAAGGTCGGTGCGAGATCGATGAAACTGATGAAGTCTGCGATCCGGCCACCCTTCATCGCCAGCCGTCCCGGCCACGACACAATGAAGGGAATGTGGTGCGCGTCATCATAGGTGTGCCCCTTCACGCGAGGAAAAGGCATGCCGTGATCCGAGGTGATGACGATCATGGTGTTTTCGGTTTCACCACTCTCATTGAGCGCGGTCAGCAGTGATCCGACCTGCGCATCGTAGGCTTCAATTTCGATCGCGTAATCGAGCATATCGCGCCGTACCGTGTCATTGTCGGGCCAATAGGCGGGCACGCGATCGATGTCGGTGGCTTTTTTTCCAGCCGCGATACCGGAGTCAAGCTTGTAGCCGCGATGAGGATAATGGCTGCCGAACCAATAGAAGAACGGTTGGCCAGGTGAGCGGGTTTTCAGAAAAGCACTGAGGGCGGCGCCTGGGTCGCGGTCGCTTACTTCGCCGTTGCCTTGGAGGCCAAAATTCCGTTTGCTCCCGTTGGCAAGCTTTGCCTCGCCCGGGCCCCACGTTTTGCCAGCGGCACCGCAAGCGATCCCGCCCTCGGCCAGCGCTTCGCTGAAAGCCATGAACTTCGCCGGGAAATAAGGCTGATGATTGGCTGCGTCTTCTAATTGCCAGGGATTGCGGCCGGTGAGGATCGCGGCACGGGACGGTGCACATTTTGAAGTCGGCGTATAAGCGTTGTCAAAGACCAAGCCTTGTTTCGCAAGTCGATCAATGTTCGGCGTCTTTACCCAGTTGCAGCCATATGCGTCGCCGAAATGACGCGACGCATCATCCGCAATGATAAACAGGACATTGGGCTTGGTTTGCGGCCTCGCAGGCTCAGCGGCATGAAGCGAGGCCAACGGCGCCAGCAGCAGGGCGACCATGAGCAATAGGATGTGGCGATTCTTCATAAAGTGTCCTTGCAGTAGGGTTGTCTATTTAGGCGAGCGGCACATTACAGTGTACCGCGATTTTTGGTCCGAACTACGAAAGTTTGTACTACAGCCGTGGTAGGTTGATTTAAGGAATCAGGTCGGATGAGGATCGGTCTATCCTTCTTTGTTTTTCCCGCCTTTTTTCGGCGGCACGGGCAGCTGTACTCAATCGCGCTGCATGTCATCCACTTTTGTATCGCGGCCTTGAGTTCGTCTGTCGCTTAGATACGCAACTGCGGACAGTCGAATCGGTAACTTCGCCGGACATTTTCATATGTCATTGGAGGACGTCTGCTTGTTTTTTCGACAAAGTAGAATTCAGTTTTTCCCGAAGGACTCGCTGAGCACAACAGCCCGGATGAGATCTTTGAATCCGCCATTATTTAACGACAGGTCTTTCAAAATAGCGTCAATCACTGGGCGGTCGGCCAAGGCAGGTTCCCGGCCAAGGGCATAGGTCATGAGTTTCTCCGTGAGCGAGCGTGTGAATTGTTCATGACGAGCGATGAGCAGGCTGCGAAAGTCGGTGATGTCTTTGAACTTCTCGCCCGTGGGGAGTTCGCCGCTGGAATCGATCTTGTTGTTTTTCGAGTAGTTCGCACGCCAGCCGCCGATGGCATCGAAGTTCTCCAGCGGGATGACGAAGGGGTCGATCTTGCGATGACAGGCGGCGCACGTTTCGTTCGAGCGATGCATAGCGAGTTGTTCGCGGATCGTCTTGGCTCCGCTGGCATCGGGTTCGATGAGGGGAACGTCCGGCGGTGGCGGCGGCGGCGTGTAGCCGAGAAGTTTCTCCTGCACATAAACGCCACGCAAGACGGGAGAGGTGTCCACTCCGTTGGCGGAGGCGGTCAGAAAAGAGGCCTGGCCTAGCAGGCCGCCACGTTCTCCTTTGGGCAGCGACACCTTTCGCAGCTCAACACCCTTCACCGGTGGCAAGCCATAGTGCAACGCGAGTTCGCGATTCACGAAGGTGTAGTCAGCGGACAGGAATTCTCGCGGTGGCAAGTTTTTGTCTAGTATGTGACGGAAGAACATCTCGGTCTCGGAACGCATGGCGTCGTCGATGTTGTCGCGAAAGAAGCTGACGAAGTCGCTAGAAACTTGCATCTCGCCAATGTGGTCGAGGTTCAACCAAAGACGAATAAAGTTCCGTACGAAACGCTGCGACTTCGGATCGGCCAGCATGCGGTCCACCTGCGCGCTCAAGGTCGCGGGCTCGTGCAGTTTGCCGGCAGCCGCGAGCTGCATCAGCGTCTGGTCCGGCATGGACGACCAGAAGAAATAGGATAGACGCGAAGCCATCGCGTAGTCGTCCAGTTTGCCGGTTCCTTCATGCAAATGGAGGAAGGAGGGAGAGCAGAGGATAGCCTGAAAGCCGAGTTGTAGCGCGTCGAGTGGCTTCATCCGGGAATCAAGTTTGTCGTTGATGAGCTTCCCGATGGCGACCAACTCGCCTTGGCGTAATGGTCGCCGAAAAGCTGCCTGGGCGAACGCCTTCAGCCGTTCGGGAATGCTGGTGCGATTGATCTGATCCGGCGTGAGCTTGCCATAGAGCAAAGTATGACCACGCGTCGGCCATAGATCGAGTTGCGGACCTTTGACCTGCATTTCCCAGATGCGGAGCTTCGGACCGCGATAGGCCTTGAGCATCGCCAATGCGATCTCGCCCTTTCCCAGCTTTCCAATCGCTTCCAGTTCGGGATGCCCTTTCACATTTTTGCCCAACTTGAATGCTAGTGCCTTGGCCGCGGGCGCGCCATTGCGAAAGCGGACCTCCGGCTCCTCGCCCCGGTCGAGATCGACGGTCCACTCGTACCACTGCGGCTGATCACTGGTGAGTTCGACCAGCGCGAGCGTGCGCTGCGTGGTGATGTTGCCCGTGCTCTCGACGCTCCCCTCGCGATTCACCGCGGCAAGTTCCATCACGATCGGATCGCCGTTGCGGAAGTCATTGAGGAAGTCGTAAGAATGTGTGCGGTCGATGGCCGCAGCCTGAATGCGCATGGTGTACCGCCCGCTCTGCGGTGCGCCGCCGCGTGCCAGCGGCTCGAAGCCGATGTGCCCCCCGCGGTAATGCCGTGCGACGAGATCGTCGTAGCCCGTGCTCGATACCCATCGGTAACGATCTGTGCGAAAGAGCTTCGGCAGGTCACGTGATGCTTTACCTTCGAAATAGAACGGCGACTTCTGCATATAGCTCTTGCTCGCGGGTTTCGGACCAAACGCAGTCGCGCGTTGAATGGCCTCCTCAGCGGCGACAAAGTAACGATCGAGCAAGATCCCGGAGGTCACCTGGGCGGCGCTATTATTGTCGAAGCCATCGGCTCGGACCTCGGGCGGAAAGTCCACGGTGGGATTCCATCCCGCGACGTTCAATCCCAGCAGGTCGCCAATGGTCTGTTGGTATTCAAAGCTGTTGAGTCGCCGCAACACCGTGTGCGCCCCAGTTCCTTTGAGGCGCTGCGTGGCATCGGCCACGGATTGAGTGATCGCATCGACCACCGCCAGCAACTCCTTCTTCGACGGTTGCTTTTCCTTCTTAGGAGGCATGTCCCCTTGGTTGAGCTGATCGAGAATTTCCTGCCAGAGCAACGCATCGTCCGGTGTCTTAATCTCAGCGGTGAGCGCATCGAAACGTCGATCGCCTTGCTGTTTCGCATCGCCGTGACACTTGATGCAATAGGTCTTGAGGAAGGTTGATTGATCGACGGCGAATAGGCAGGGGACAGGGGACAGGAGACAGGCAGCAGGGAACAGAAGACAAATTAGGAGCCAGGTGGCCCGTGACCGGGACCAGGCAGGAGGTGACAACAGGTGACAGGGGACAGGTGGTAGGGGACAGGAGACAGGTGGCAGTTGACGGTAGGCAGGGTAGTTGCATTCAGCAGTTATATTCATTTGTAATACTGGATAAGCGATTAGGTTGTTGGAAAGAATTTTTCTGGCGACCTCAGCATCGATCCAAGCATCTTGCCGATTTCATTATTCAAGGCGCTCAGTTCAGAGTGTTTCTCTGCGCTGATGTAGTTGCAATCTCTTGCAAAATCCAAAGAACTGTCCGTTTCATTACACTCACCGTCGCAATCTGTGAGCTTGGATATGAAATGATTTTCGTAACGACGTTTTGCCCAAGCCTCCCTTAGGTTCAGACAGACTGACCGTGAAGATCTTCGGATCTGACTAGATAGCGCATAACGCTCCTCAGGCGGGAATCGCTTCGATATTTCGAATACTTGCATCGCTAGTTCATACGCCTTCTTGTAGACCGTGAGTTCTTTAACTGATTGGACAGCCATCTCTGTTACCTGTCTCCTGTCTCCTGTTACCTGTCTCCTGTTACCTGTCTCCTGACCCAATTCCATCGGCGAAAAAGTTCCCGTGCTGCGTCCGAACCTCTCTCGCTCAACGCCAAACCACTGAAGCGTGGACAGCCAGAGATTGGACAACTGAACGCGTTTGCGTTCTTCCTCTGGGCACACCAGATGGCCTTGGTGCTTGATGCCGCCACCGGCGAGCAGCACCGGAAGGTCACGATTCGAATGGTTCGAGGCATTTCCCATGCCGCTGCCGATCACCACGAGCGTGCTATCCATCAATCCCGCTTCCTTCAACTTCCCGAACAAGTGCGCGAATTGCGTCATCAGATATTTCTCCACGATCTGCAACTGGGTCAGCAGACCATCCTGCTTGCTGTGGTGCGACAGCCCGTGATAACCGCCGACGCTGAGTTCACTGGTGTGGAATTGAAGCGGGATCTCAAAGGTGGCCACGCGCGTCGAATCCGTTTGCAACGCCAGCGTCATGAGGTCCATGAACAGCGGGATCTCCTCGATCTGCTGCCGCTCCTCGTCTATCACCGGGTCGACGGGCGACTTGGGCTTCGGCTTACCGATCCATTCCTTGGACATTTGCAACCGACGCTCCACATCGCGCACCGAAGTCAAATACTGATCGAGCTTGCCACGGTCTGCCGCATCCAAATTTCCACCTAATTGCTTTGCCGATTCGCGTAACGCGTCGAGAACGCTGGCCCGGTGCGCAAGGCGTTCACGCTCCGACGCCTTTGCGCCTGCGTTCGACTCAACAAATAGCGCCTCAAATAGCCTGGCCGGATTGTTCACCGGTGGCAGACGAACGCCTGCGCGGTTCCAACACATGTCGGTTCCTTCACCGATGCCCGCTGTGATCGAGGGATACCGCGTCGCCGCGCCGACATGCTCTGCGGCAACCTGGTCGATTGAAATGTTCTTCTCCGGAAAGCCCGCCGATTCCTCTTTCTTCACGCCCGTCAGAAACGAATGCACCGCACCATGCCCCCCTTTTGCGTTGTGATCGAGGTGGGAGAAGACCGTGAAATCCCCCCGATGTGCCTGCAACGGTTCTAGCGTCTTGCTGATAGCGTAATCCCGACCTTCCGCCGACGGAAAGAATCCGCCCGGCCAGAAGCCAAGATGATTGCCAATACAAATCAGGCGTCTCGGATCGTTCGTTGGAGCCGCGGCCGCGAGTCCGACTTTGTGGCTGTTGAACGCTGGAAGCGCGAGCGCCATCCCAAAGCCCTTCAGGAAATGGCGACGATCTATGTAGGGTGTACATTGTGTTGTCATGTTTGTCTCGGAATAGGGGTCTAGTACGGAGCAGACGGGTTGGAGGCGACGAGCACGCGGATCTGATCCACGCCATTGATCACATCAAATGAAACGGTCAAAGTGCGGCGGTCTATGCTTAGCGACACGTCGTCACTGGCATTGATACCGCGTCGAAAGATGTCGCCAAAATCAGCCGCAGGAAGTCCGAGCATGGCATCGGATTCATCCAACATCAGCGCTCGAAACAAAAGCCCCACCACCGGTCGGTCAAACTTGAGCGTGCCGGAAAACCGATGTGGCGATTCGGCGGTGACCGATTGACCGGGATTGAACTGGACTAAGTAGCTATCAACCACCATCGGTGACTGGAGCGCGACGAGTTGCTTTAACCCGTTCGGAAAGCGATACTCGCCGGGCTCGGTCGCATTCACCACGAACCCCGACGGCAGTTGCACCGATTCACGTTCCGGGAAGATCAGCAACCGGTTGCGATCCACGGCCTTCCCCGGCATCGCCCTTTCGCTTGGTTCGGCGACGCGCATTGCCCCTTCAATGGCTTCCACGCCAAAGGATGTCTGCCAGGTTGGTAAGTAGTCGCTGACATCGTAGGGAATATCGCTGGGTGCTACCAAATTCCCGTCGACACGCACGGATTCGCCTGCCGACAGATGCTGAGGTCCCGAGCCATGTTGTCGGCCACGTAATTCGACCGAACCTTCGAACACAGCAACGGACGTCGCGCCGTTTTGTTCGATATTCACACCGAACGAAGTTCCCAAATCCACGATCCGCTCGGCCGGAGTATCGAGCATGAATCCTTTAATCTTCCCCGGTACCCGAATCGTCGCCCGGCCTCGAGTCATCCTCGCACCATTGTTACTCACGATTTGAAAATCAGCGGGCCCTTCGACGGCCAGCTTGACGCCGGTTTCAAATCGCACTGCCGCGCGACCTTTCTCAAATCGAATCCAATCCCCAGGCTTAAATCCAACGCCAACCTCCAACGCTGTGGAGCGGCTCGCATGTTGAACAAAGCTAACTGCCTCGACGACCGCGTCCGGATAGCTCGAAAAACTCCGCCAACCCAGCCATCCACACAAGATCACTGCAGCCGCAGCGGCGGCCAGCCAAGCTTCCTGTCGTAATGGAAAACGCAGCACGTTGTGGAAACTTTTTTCATTTTTCGCAATACTATTTTTCTTCACATAGAGGCTCGCTGCTTCGCTAGCTCCAAGGCTATCCGCGAGAGCAGCGTCTAGCGAAAGAAACTGCACGGCAAGACTTCTAGCGGCCTCGCTGCCTCGTAACATGGCGTTCAGTTCTTCACGTTCCTCTTCGGAAAACGTTTCATTCGCCGAGGCGAACAAGAGTTCTTCCAGACGCTCACGTTGGAAGGGGTGGGAACTCATGCGACACCTCCCCCGGCCAGTCGCCTTTCGACGCACTCACCGAGTTTTCGTCGCAGACGCAGCAGCATGACCTTCAACGCACTGATGCCTTTGCCCTGCGCAGCGGCGACATCTTGAATCGACCGACCATGAACGTAGTAAGCGGATAGCGCCTCTCGATTCCGGTCACTGAGTAACTGCATGCACGCCTCAAGCGCCGTGGCGCGATCCGAAATCACATCCACGATTTCAGACGCCTCGTCGACCATCAACTCAACAACATCCGAAGCAAAGACCATTCGTTTCTTGTCCCGCTTGCGATCCCGAATCACCCCGAGTACCTCAAACTTCGCCACGCTAATCGCCCAACGCAGGAACTCCGTCTCAGGGTTCCATTTTTCGCACTTTTTCCACAACACAATGCTGGTTCGTTGCAGAGCCTCCTTGGCCTCCTCACCATGCCCCAAGGACGCCTGACAAAAGCCACGCAACGCCGTCTGGCTCGCGGTTAACGCGAGAATGAATGCTTCGCTTGGGATATGGTTGGCGGGCTCTAACATTCAATTTCTCTCCTTTCTCTTCTATTACACTCCACCAAAATAGCCAAAGGTTACATGTTTTTGAAAATTTTGTGGGGTGCTTCGGTAGCCGGACACAGCGTGGCCATCGTCCCGGCCTTCGTAACACTGACCTACTTATCGACTGTTGCTCAACCAATGGCTTCGGTAGAACCTAACCCACTTTTTGCGAGCATCGCTGTTCTGCTTCTCCTAGTTTTGATTTTTGTGTCCAATTACTTCGGGCCTCGCAGCATACCGGATCGCATGCTCGGAACGGCGGTTGTTGCTAAGTAAGTTGTTTAACAGCCACCCTGATGCTTGGTTCATAAAACTCTCGATCTACGATAGCGTGTCCTTGAAAAAGTCGAGCGTGCGTTGCCATGCAAGTTTTGCTGCAGCTTCGTCATAACGTGGTGTTGAGTCGTTATGGAATCCGTGGTTCGCTCCTGCATAGTTAAATGCCTGATATTTCGTCCCGGCACTTTTTAAAGCCTTTTCAAACGCGGGCCAGCCTTCGTTAATACGCGTGTCGAGCTCCGCGTAATGAATTAAGAGTGCCGCCTTTATCTTTGGGACATCTTCCGCTGCGGGTTGTCGGCCGTAGAACGGAACTCCAGCCACCAACGTATCCGGGATGCGAACAGCTAGCTGATTAACAACGCCTCCGCCGTAACAAAATCCGACCGCTCCAACCTTGCCTGTTGAAAGCGGGTGCTTCTTGAGCGTTTCAGCACCTGCGATGAAGTCCTCGATCATCTCGTCTGGATTTCGCTTCGCTTGCATCGTTCGTCCTTCGTCATCGTTCCCGGGATATCCACCAAGCGGGCTTAATGCGTCCGGTGCTAGGGCTAGGATGCCTGATACTGCAAGCCGTCTCGCAACATCCGCGATGTAAGGATTAAGCCCACGATTCTCGTGAATCACCAAGACGGCTGGGAATTTTCCGTCTTTGGCTGGCCTCGCCAATAGGCCTCGGATTTTCTTGCCACCCTTTGGCGATTCGTACTCGAATGGTTCCGTGCGGATGCGGGCATCATCGGGTGGAATTTGTTGGGCCCAAGCATAATTGGGCGTAAGGCTTGCGATCAATGCCTCTGCTGTTACACCTCCAACGGTAACCGCCGCGATGCGTTGAGCAAAGTCACGTCGAGAGATTCGCCCATGCGCATAATCGTCATACAAATCGAGCGCTCGTTGATCAAAGTCGGATGCCTTCTTTCGTTCCATCGTTTTCCCCTCATGAGAGTATGTCCACTTATCAAACCAAATAGAAATGATACCGCAACCCTGAACGACAAGCCACCAAGCCAAATCCCGCAGGCTTGTGCTGCCTAACGTCCTCCACCGTGGGAAATCGGGTACGCTCAAACCCAGACAATATATCGACACGAGCAACAAGATATCGGGATAGGCCCAGATTCGCGACGCGGGAATTGTTGACTAGCCAGGTTTGGACTCGAAAAATTTTCATACCATCAAATTTTCCTACCAACGGCACGCATAGAAAGGCAGGAAAATGAATTGGTAGGAAGATCATCGCATTAAGGGCCCTTATGCCTTCCGTTCGGGCCCGCCCCGACGGAGGCAACAATTGCTGGCTACAGGCATGATCGTTCGGTTCGAGCTCTCCACCGAGTTTACTCGGTGGGAGCAACGTTTGGATGAGAGAAACGCTGCTTCCACCGGTATGAAACCGGAGGAGAGCGTAGCCCCTCACGAGTCGTTAGTAGCTGCCAATTATCGCCCCACTGGCATGAAGCCAGTGGTAGCGAAACACAGGAAAGAATGCTTAACAGCATTTCAGAGGGAGGGTGGCTGTACAACTCTAAGATCGCGATGACATTACTTACGCACGACAACCAACGCCCCGCTACGTGTGATGAGGTCCAAACCGTTCGTTCTCGTTTTGTCGTTTAGTATTGCAGCAAAACGATCGAACAGATTAAACACGGCCATGCGATCTTCTCCCGCTGCGACTTTACGGAAACCAGACCAATCGCGTCGTATTTTGTCGCGATTGTCTGGCCCAGTCAAATGGAAGTCGTCAAACTCTTCACGCGAGATATTCGAGCGAACACCACCGTGATTCGTAACGGCAAGAACGGGCACTGAATTCCAAGCATCTGGACTCAGCTCGACATCGATGCGTCCTGCTAGACTTACAATGCGATGCGCCGAGTCTGCCAACGCTGCGGCTGCCGTAAAATGCGTGTCGCCAAACTCATTCTCGACGTTAATCGTGCCTTGGATGTTCGCCAAGTCCAGTTGCACGCGAGCGTAACGCAAATCAACTCCTTCAGTTACATCACGCACCTCGACTTGGAAGGGTCGGCTTGGCGTCAAGTCTCGCAGATCGTCATGATGGCTGGTACCTGCCCCTTCAATTCCAAATTCCGTGGTTGACTCAACCAAAACATGTCCCTTGACATTCCTTATTCTCTCAAGGGGGAAGTTAATGCATAGCAAATTGCCTTGTAGTCCATTCAACGCAAATTTTCCACGCGCATCGGAATCGGTCGAGTCTTCGTCGACAATCGTAAGAGTGGAAACCGCAACATTCTCGACTTGCAGACCGCGTCTAGCACCACGTATGCATAGGCTTGTGCAACTGGGAACATAGACGGTCAGTTCGGCATAACGTTGGCGTACCGATCCCATCTGGCCATCCCCACCATCGGATTTCACGGACTTGGTAACACTTTTGTTGTTTTGATACTCGAGTCCGACCACCGAAACATGGTCGACGTCTTTATCTAGCAAATCACGATGGTGCGCACGGCTTTGTCGGATCTCATTGACAAACTCGCGACGTTCAGCCAATTGCTCCTCGCTCAGCTTAGCTCCCTCCTTGGCCAGAAACTCTGCTTCCTGGGCTTCCCATTTCGCATCCGACTGGCCAGCGAATTTGACTGTTCCATGTTCGTGAACGATTCGGATGGCCTTCAGGTGGTCCTCGACCGGTTTATGGTCCGTCGACAAGACCATCTTCTTCAGCTCCACTTTTATTTTCTTCCCTTCCCAGCCAACAACCCGCACATGATTGGCGGTGATCGCCAACCGTTTCTCCGGTCCCATTTCGAACTCGGATGTCTCCGTCTGTTCATGGATTTCTGCACCGGCAACATGGATGCGGCTAGCTTCTAACGATGCTCTTAGGACGGTCAGTTGCGACGTAAGTTCGGTAAGTGCGGCCTTGGCCTCGTTCGCTTTCATTCGGCCACTATCCACATTCGTTTGCAATGACTCCAAACGCCGTAGCGTTTCGTCATACATTTCTTTCGATTCTTTGGGGACGAAATACCATCCATTCAACGTGTTGGACAACACGGCATGGTTCGGTGGTGCCTTGACAGATTTGTCCCAATCATCAACACCAATGGCTTGCCCTGCAATTCCGTACAACATTGACCAAGCAATGGGTGCATAAGTAACGCATAATCGAATTAGTTTTATAAACATTGCTTCATTCACTCCAATTGTAAAATCTCTCTAATGATTCTCGAATCTCAAAACGGATGATTGCGAGTTCTAGCCCCTCGGAAACCTCCATAGCCTTTGCTTCTGCACGCTCCAAGTCCTCGTCAATCTTTGAATAGCTAAAGCGGACCAAGGAGATCTTGGTAATCGATGACAATGACGTATTTTCTTGAACCACTTTGGGCAATTGCGGCTGCCGAAACCCATACGAAAAGAACAAAACTATCGCAGCCGCAATCGCGCCACCCCAAATCCAGACGGTATTCAGGTGACGGGCCGCGAACGATCGATGCTCATCTGGTGGAGTCAACCTCAATACATTGGCCGTTAGTCGTTCAACCATTTCAGGCGACGCAACTCGTTGTCGCGCACGCACAATGGCAGCTTCCAACTCGGCTGAAAAGGCAGCTTCGGGCCAGGGCAAGGAATTGCGATTTGGTTGGTCTGGTTCATTCATTGTCTTACTTCGGTTCGGGCAATTCCCAAAGTCGTTGACAGGCGGCCGCGCGCCTTGCACAGTGACTTCGCAACAGCACCCTGGGAGATGTTTAGTAGTTCGGCAATCTCCGAAACGGAGCAGCCCTCAAATGTAATCAAGCAAAAAACCTCTGCTTCTCTCATTGGCAAAAACGTCAATCCGTCTCGCAGTCGTTTGTCTAGCTCCGCAGCAATTGCGTACTCACTGGGATCGTGACCCTGGGAATCCAGCTCGCGACCATCGAGTTCGGATGTCGGTTTGCGTTTTCGCAATCGATCGAGCGCTCGTCGATTCGCCATTTTTCGAATCAAGGCCGGCTGATCGGCAAACTCGGATAATCTTTTGCTCCTAAAAATTTCCAGGAAAACTTCCTGGGCGACGTCTTCTGCATCGGCAGGAATGGCAACCACGCGCAGGGCTGAATCCAATACAGCTTGCGCGTGCTTGGTCACGAACTCCTCCCAACTTACGCTCATGCTGTGATTTCCGAATTCCAACCAGAATTTGCAAGGATGCCAAATGCTCTCAATTAGCTATCGAATTGAGTGTAATGTTTATTACCTAGATTCCTGACATTAGGCGAAAATAAGGCGAGCGGGAGATTGGAGTTTCCTAACCCGATGCGTAAGCGAGGGACCATTTCGCAGATCCCTCACTTACATATCGGGTTAGGATTGGTAGTTTTCACTTCGCCGCTCGCCTAGTGATAAAGGACAATGATAAAAGTGCTCGAAACCATTTTGCATCTTGCGTCGCCATGCTCTAAAATTTAAGAAAGGGCGCTGGCCCGAGACCGAAATGGTGTTCCAATGTTGGAGGCAAGGACTTTGTATCGATTGCATCGAAGACTGCAAGGAATGGTGTTTTCGTTTGCATTCGGCAACCTTTTGGTCATTTCGGGCGCTCAGGCGGATGACCAAGATCGAGAAGCCATCGGTATCCTTTTCCAACATTGCACACGTTGCCATGGCCCCGAGAAGCAGGAAGCAGGGTTGCGACTTGACAACGCGGATTCATCGCGATTGGGTGGCGACAGCGGCCCCGCTTTCGTAGCGAACGATAGCCAAAAATCGATTCTTATTCACTACGTTCGAGGGGATGGCGATACGGTCATGCCGCCCGAGGGACAGCGGTTGACGTCGGTTCAAGTGCAACGGTTAGCCGATTGGATCGATCGAGGCGCAAAATGGCCGCAAGAGGAAAATTTATCCAACGGCGTTACCAACAAAGCCTCGCATTGGTCCTATCAGCCCATACTGAGGCCAACTCTACCTCCGGTTCGACGAACGAACTGGGGGATCAACGAAATCGATACTTTTATTCTTGCCCGATTGGAGCGAGAAAAACTTTCCCCGGCGCCAGAGGCAGACCGACGGACTCTCATTCGACGCCTTAGCCTCGATCTGCTAGGTATTCCTCCCGCAGATGATGACATCGACGCATTCCTTGCGGACAACCAACCCGACGCCTACGAGAAGTTAGTGGATCGGTATCTAGCAGCCCCGCAGTTCGGTGAACGTTGGGCTAGGCATTGGTTGGATCGAACTCAATATGCGGAGAGCAGCGGCTGCGTCATCGATCTTCCTCGATCCTACGCGTGGCGTTGGCGAGATTGGGTGGTGGCGGCCATGAATTGCGACATGCCATTCGATCAATTCACAATTGAGCAACTCTCAGGTGACTTGCTGCCAAACGCCACGGAGGAGACACGTATTGCAACCGGCTTCTTTCGCAACGCACTCACGAATCATGAAGCAGGCATTGAATTGCGGGCCGAACAGGTCAAGACAACGGTCGATCGCACCTCCATGGTTGGTGCAACCTGGCTTGGCCTAACCCTCGGATGTGCGGAATGCCATTCGCACAAATACGATCCCATCTCACAACGTGACTTCTACCGCATGTACGCTTTCTTCGATCGATTGAACGATCAGGACATCGATAGTTCAACCCCCGACGCTACTCATTGCATACTCGAAGCTCGTTCGCAATGGGAGCGTGTACGAGCTGCTTACATCGCTAGCCCGGCCACGGGGCAACTGAATTGGGAAGCCCGCATCAAGTCTTTGTCTGACGTGTGGCAAGTCCCCACTACGGTTGATCCTCGCACCTTAAGGTCATTGGGATTTGCCATGGTTCACCACCAAGCCGACGGTTCACTGTCTGTCGATGGGCGTCTAAGAAGCAGCGACGATCATTACGTAATATTCGAGCCGGGCCTGTCGAAGATTCGGGCGGTGCGTGTCGAATTGCTTCCGGACGCCGATCGATTCCATCAGGGGCCTGGGCGTTGCAAGGATGGAGAATGCATTTTGTCCGGGATTTCCCTGTCAACGTCGCCAGTCAATCGGCCGAATGAAATCCGCTCAGCGCAAATCGTCTCGGTCGATGCCGACTATTGCAAAGCCAGCTTCGACCCAATGGACGCAATCAAGGAACCGGAGGAAGAAGAAACAAAGGGATGGGCCGTAGATCATAAGGGTAGCCCTCACGCCGCCGTATTCGTCCTGGATTCGCCGCTCGAATGCGATCAAGCGAACGTGATGATCAAACTCCATTTCATGACAGGGCTTGGACGAAACCCCTGTCGATTTCGAGTGTCGGTGACGGAAGTTGATCGTGAGCATCTGGTTGGCCAATCAGTACCAGTTGAGATTAGACAAAGGCTCGCGAAGAACGACCATGATCGCACGGACAACGAGAAAGCCAGTATCAAAAGGTACTACCAATCGATACACCAACCCAACGATGAAGGCTTGAAGGAATGGAACCGTGCTTTGGACCTCCATGCTCAATGGACAAATCCTCGCGGAGCCGAATGCGTGCAGGAAACCTGGCAGCCACGAGTAACGTACGTGCATGTTCGGGGCGATTTTCGTCGGCAAGGGGTTCGCGTTGAGCCTGGCATTCCCGCTGCCTTTGAGTCAAGTAACCCGTCGCAGGCAAATTGGACCCGTCTGGACTTGGCACATTGGATCGCGAGTCCCACGAACCCACTAACGTCCAGGGTTACCGTGAATAGCCTTTGGCAAAGTTCATTCGGTGCTGGTTTGGTGCGATCCGCGGGCGATTTCGGTCGCCAAGGAGAAGCGCCGAGCCATCCCGAGCTGCTCGATTGGTTGGCGGACGAGTTCATGTCTAACGGCTGGAGTCGAAAGGCCACGATTCGACAGATCGTATGCTCAGCAACCTATCGTCAAAGCTCGACGGCCTTGGAGTCCACTCAGCGCGATCCGCAAAACCTATTGCTTGCTCGCCAAAATCGATTTCGCCTCGACGCAGAGGCGGTCCGCGATTGCCTGTTAGATCGGTCTGGATTATTGATATCGCAATTGGGGGGCCCTAGTTATCGCATTCCGGGTCCCAACGATGAAACAACGGAGGATTGGGAACCTGTTGCGCTCGTAGCTTCCAGTGCAGGGCTGTTTCGCCGTGGATTGTATGTGGCCATTCCCAGAACGTTGCCGGACGCGATGTTAACCACCTTTGACGCCCCCGATGGCATCACGACTTGCCCGTTGCGACAGCGAACGAATACTCCACTTCAAGCCATGACGCTGCTGAACGACCCGCTCTTTGTGCAAGCTGCCAAAGCACTTTCCAAAAGCTATTCAGAAAAAGCGGACGAAAGCCAGCGTCAACGCATTGAGCAAATGTGGCGTCATTGTATTGGCCGACGACCAACTATGCAGGAAATCGAAGTGCTCGAACAACTGTGTCGGGAACTCGTCGCTGCACAAAGCTCCGAGGGAACCGGCGAGACCAATTTTTCAAAAGTGTGGTTTGTATTGGCCCGAACCATTTTGAATTTGGACGAGACGGTGACGCGTGAATGAATGGACGAAGCGATCTAGTTGAGATTCGTATTCATAACTTTTTTGGGAGCTTCTAAATGTTGGATCGTCGCAGGCTGTTTTCGAACGCCTTTCGAGGTGTAGGCGGATTGGCGCTGGCGTCGCTGCTCGCCGAGGAAGGGCTATTGGTCATGGCCGACGACCTTCCGCGGTCCATGGATGCAGACGCTAGTTCATTGCGACAACCCCACTTCGTCAGCCAAGCCAAGCATTGCATTTTCTTTTTTATGTTTGGGGGACCTAGTCACATCGACTTGTTCGATCCGAAACCGATTTTGATCAAGCACCATGGCGAGCTAATTCCGGACGCGATTGCCAAAGATGCAAGCTTTGCATTTGTTCATAAAGAGAGTGCGAGATTGCAAGGGTCACCGTTCCAGTTTCGCCCCCATGGAAGATCGGGAATCGAACTATCCGAGTTATTACCCAATTTAGGCCGTTGCGTGGACGACATGACCTTGATCCGCACCATGCACACCGATTCGTTTAATCATCGGCCGGGCCAGATCTTGATGAACACGGGTTTCCCACGCTTAGGCAGGCCTTCGGTCGGGTCTTGGCTTCAGTACGGTTTGGGGAGTCCGTCGCGTGATTTGCCCGGTTATGTGGTGTTGCGGTCGGGAAAGAAACTCGACGGCGGTTCGTCGAATTGGTCGAGTGGATTTCTTCCGGCAATTTATCAAGGCGTGGCCTTCCGACGTGAAGGGCCCCCAATTCTGAATATGGACAACCCAGAGGGTTTATCGGAAGCGGCGCACCGGCATAGTTTGGACGCCATCAAGAAGCTGAATGAAATACGACAATCCGAAACTGGCGATGACGAGATCGCGGCCCGAATCGCCAACTATGAACTGGCATTTCGAATGCAAAGTGCGGCACCGGAACTATGCGATCTTGCGCGCGAGAGCGAATTGACTCAGCGGGCATATGGTATCGATCGAGAGGATGAAGACGAACGGAATTTTTCTAATAACTGCCTGCTTGCACGGCGATTGGTCGAACGAGGCGTTCGCTTCGTCAACATCTACTTGGGCGATTGGGACGCTCACGTCAATCTTACGGACAACCATACTCGACTGTGCAAGGTGGCGGATCAGCCAATCGCTGCACTTTTACAAGACTTGAAGTCACGTGGAATGCTGGAGTCCACGCTGGTGGTTTGGGCGGGCGAGTTCGGAAGAACACCGGTCGGGGAGAATCGGAATCAAGGTTCGGACATTACCGGTCGAGACCACCATCCAACTGCATTCACGACTTGGATGGCGGGCGGAGGCGTCAAGTCCGGTACAGTGGTTGGTCAGACCGATGAGCTTGGATGGAATGTGGTTTCGGACCCCGTGCACGTCAATGATTTTCATGCAACGCTTCTGCATTTGTTCGGGCTGGATCACAAGCGTTTGGTATACCGATATCAAGGCCGCGACTTTCGACTAACCGACGTCGGCGGAAATGTCATTGAGAAGATACTGGCGTAGAATCGTTCGGCTAGAGTGGACAAATAAGAGCTGCTGCTCGACAATGAGTCTCGGGGTCGGGACCAGCAATGTCCCTTTCCTCGGTGGATTTTTTTGAACTTCTCAGGTTAATGATAGGCAAATCGATGGCAATCTTTTCGTTTCTATTGGTTGCGGTCTTGGTCAACAATGACGGAGTCCCCTCATGGCCTGCGTTCCTCGGCCAAGGTGCTGTGGTTGAACGTTCCGAATCGACACCAGTGAATTGGTCGCCGAAGGAGGGAATTCTATGGAACGTAACAACTCCAGGACATGGACAATCCAGCCCAGTCACCTGGTCCGACCGAATTTTTCTTACGTCTACGGTGGGGCCAAAGAAGGATGACTACCACGTACTTTGTTACGCTGTTCAAGATGGTAAATTGCTTTGGGACTTCACGGTCAAAAACTCGGACCCAGTTGAAAACAGCGTCTATGTGAGTCGAGCGGCACCAACACCTGTGGTCGACAAGAATCGAGTCATTGCGTTTTTTGAAAGTGGCGACGTCGTCGCGATGGACCATCAAGGGAAAGACATTTGGAAAACTTCCATTACCGAAAAGTACGGCAAGTTCAAGAATAAATTCGGCTTAAGTGGCTCGCCCGTACAAAATCAGGACCAAGTCTTCGTTCTTGTCGATGATGAAGGGCCGAGTTATTTGATCGCCCTAGACAAGGCGACCGGAAAAGAAACCTGGAAACAAGAAAGAGCCTCCCGGAATAGTTGGTCTTCGCCCGCCATGCACACCATCGAAGGAATAGAACAGGTCGTGGTTAGCTCCGCTGGTTCCGTCGATGGATACGAATGCTCAACCGGCAAGCTTCTTTGGAGCTTTACGGATGTAGGAGGAAATACGGGTTGCACTCCAATCGCTATCGGTAACGGCAAGTTCATTGTCGCTGCATCGGCGGGGCGCGATGGGGGGAACGCAGAGCTTGCTAAGAAATCGAATGCACTTATGCAAGTCACGAAACCAGCCGACAAATGGCAAGCAGCTGTTCTATGGAAAGCAGAGGAGGCAACGCCTTCATGGGCTTCACCAATCGTTTATCAAGGGTGCGCATATTGGATAAATACCAAAGGTGTCATTTATTGCTTCGATGTCGAAACGGGCAAGCTGAACTACAAAGAGCGCTCGAAGCAATCCTGCTGGGCAACCCCCTACGGCGTTGGCGATCGCGTTTACTTTTTTGGTAAAGATGGGCTGACCACCGTGATCGCAGCCGGCAAAGAATTTCGGTCCATCGCGGAGAATGAGCTTTGGGACCCGAATGCGGTAGACGTCGATAGCAAAGCAGGTGCAAAAGAATCCACCGAAGAACGACGCAACGCTGCAGCCATGTTTTCTGGCCCAACGCAATACGGCTACGCGGTTGTCGATGGCAAGATCATTATGCGAACGGGCGAACGCCTGTTCTGCATAGGGAAATGAAATCCAACGAGCGAAGGGACTCGCTCGTCTACAATTGTCGCCTTTTGCTCCGCAAAAGTGCGTTAAGGATGCGCACTTTCGCGGAGCGAAAGGCGACAATTGAAGCTACTCGTTGCTCCATAGTTCCAGCAATCGAACAACATGCTGCGCCGCTTGGACCATGTGGTCGAGCGATGCGAATTCCCGGACCGAGTGGATGTTGTATTGCCCGACCGACAGGTTGGGCGTTGGAAGTCCCATTTCGCTCATCAAGGCTCCATCCGTGCCACCGCGAATCGAGTCGCGTCGGGACGCATAGCCAAGGTCACTATAAGCCCGCTCGGCAAGTTCAATGGCTTTTGGGAATTTCTTAAGTGCGTCGGCCATGTTGCGATACTGCACGCACGTTTCGACATCGACCACCAATCCTGGAAACTGTTGGATCACAGCTTCGGCCGTTTTTCGCAATCGTTTGGCGTAGTCTGCCAGTTTTTCGGTGGCGAAATCACGAAGGATGAACTGCACTTTGGTTTCGCTTACACCACCTTGAATCGAATAAGGGTGGATGAATCCCTCGCGATCCGACGTGGACTCTGGGGATAGCTTATCGGTAGGCAGCATGGAAATGAAGTGAGCGGCGGCTCGTACCGCATTAATCATTTTTCCTTTGCCCACCGATGGGTGCGTATTGCGGCCTCGAAGAGTGACGGTTGCACCATCTGCGGAGAAAGTCTCTTCGTCAATCGTCCCTGCACCGCCACCATCGAGCGTATACCCAACGATGGCGTTGGCTTTCATTAGGTCGAAATGCTTGGTGCCGCGTCCGATCTCTTCGTCGCAGGTAAAGAGAATTCGAATAGGGCCATGTGGAATCGATGGGTTCTCTATCCAATACTGAACGCACTGCATTATGACCGCAACTCCGGCTTTGTCGTCGCCTCCTAAGAGCGTTCGACCGTCGGTATGGATCAACGTATGACCCTTGAGTTCAATGAGCTCGGGTGTGGACTCGGTGTCGATGACTTCGCCTGAGAGCAATGGAATTGCGTTGCCGTCGTAATTCTCAAGGATTTGTGGATTGCAGCCGTCGCCGGGGGCCTCGGGTGAAGTGTCCAAGTGAGCATTTAGTAAAACCGTGGGTGCCGATCGATCGACGGTTGAGGGAACAGTCCCCCAGACGAGGCCATGTTCGTCTTGATGCGCATCCTCGATCCCCATTTCAAGCAGTTGATTGAGGAGGATTTGTCCGAGATGAAGTTGTCCGGGGCTGCTTGGATACGCGTCGGAAGCCGCATTAGCGGCCGTTCCAACGCGAACGTATTGGATAAACCGTTCAAGCAGTTGTTGTCGGTTAATCGTGGCGGGTTTCATGAGAGTCCTTTCCGTTTGTGGTAAATCATTGGCAGGATGATGGGGGCAGAATGATATGTGTTATTCATTATTCTGCCAATGCTTTGAATCATCGTAGTCTTCTTGTTAGGGCTATTCGCCAGCCGAGACGCCCAGTCCTCCCCGAAATACAAAGTAGACTGCACCGCACATGCATAAGCCCGTACCAAGCCAGCAACATAAAAACGTTCGAAATTGCGAGCAAAACCGTAGTGATGACGATGGTATACATCTGTTCCTCCGTGAATAGGCTTGGTCTGACGATCAATGGTTTCGAGTGATCACAGATTAGCAAATTTCCAATTTTTCGTAACGTCGGAATGCGAAACACTCGGTAGGACTCGCCTAACCAACGTATAATGGCAAAAAATGCCTCAAAATCCACGAGTATTTAGAAAAAGAAAAAACCATGAGTAGCATTGCTCGTCTTTCAATTTGTTTTCTAGTTTTGCTGTTTGTAGCTTCAATGCGAGGCCACGCCCAAGACAGCGGCACCAAGCCTGACCAAGAAATTTGGTACGGTGCAATGGACGCTGGACCGAGAGTCTTTCGGTTTGTCATTAAGACAAATAAGTCCGATAAGGGTGAACCTATGGCAGAACTGATGAGCTTAGATGAAGGGGGCTCGAAATTCAAGTTGGATGATGTCGTGATCGACCAAAAGCAGCTTCGCTTTACGCTGAAATCGACGAAGGCAACGTATCAATCGCAATTGAGTGACGACGGAAAGAAGGCAACTGGGAAATGGTCGCAGGGTGGTGCCACCTTGGATTTGGTATTAGAGAAAAAAGAGTCTATTCCGGCAGACAACCCAGATGAAATATGGCTGGGTACTCTGAACGCAGGCTTTCAAAAACTGGATATCCAAGTTCGCGTTTATCCGGAGAAAAATGAAAGGAAGGTCGCCTTCGTCGATAGCGTTTCGCAAAATGTTGGCGGATTCAAAGCCGAGATGACAGTGGATGGGAACAAAGTAACGATCGAAGTCCCGGCATTAAAAGCAAAGTATTCAGGCGAAAGAAATGAGGACGCCACCGAGATCATCGGCAAATGGAGCCAAGGGATTCCGTTAGAGCTTCGACTCGTTCGGAAGAAATCTGTGGTTGCGTCGACCAAGGTCGCAGCTAAACGTCCGCAAACTCCTCAAAAGCCCTTTCCCTACGACATCGAGGAAGTGACGTTTAAGAATGAAGTCGATGGAACGGTGTTGGCTGGAACTTTGACACGCCCGAAATCGGGTGGGCCCTTTCCGGTCGCTATTTTGATATCAGGATCTGGTCCACAAGATCGGGACGAGTCTCTCTTGGATCACAAGCCATTCTGGGTGCTAGCGGATCATCTTTCGCGCCGAGGTACTGCAGTACTTCGATTCGATGATCGAGGGGTCGGTGCTTCGACGGGCAAATTTGAAAACGCAACCACTGAGGATTTCGCAAGGGACGTGCGATCTGCTATTGCGTTTGTTAAGACGGCAACATCCATCGACGCCAGCCGAGTTGGTTTGATTGGGCATAGCGAGGGTGGCTTAGTTGCAACCCTCGTGTCCGCAGAAAACAAGGAGGTAGCGTGGGTCGTGCTAATGGCTAGCCCAGGCGTAAACGGTGAAGAGATCCTCTATTCACAAGGCCA
>JANMLD010000215.1:0-2361 GCA_031372345.1 Pirellula sp. | reverse complement strand
ACGGAGTGCCGAGCTACACTTAGGGAGCCTTTTTGCTGTGGAGGTTTTCTGGAGTGCCTAGGATCTTTGCATTCTCTTTTGCCGATGGTGGCCCCTCGAGTGTCAACAATGCGAACAGATCCGCAAGCTCTTGTGGGGTCAGTTGATTCTCGACCCCTTCTGGCATTAGGGACTTTTTGTCTTGCTTGAACTCCTCGATATCCTCTGCAGGGATTGTTTCTTCTTTGCCCCCCTGGACCTTGATCACCGTTCGCTTGTCCGTCTTTTCAACCAAAAGGCCAGTGACGACCGTGCCGTCGACCGTACGGAGCGTCACGCTCTTGTACGCGTCCCCGATGACCAAGCTTGGATTGAAAACACTGACCAGCAGTTGTTCATAGGAGCCACGACCGTTGGCGGTGATGTTCGGCCCAACTTCATGGCCGCGACCGTTCATCAAGTGGCACTGTCCGCAGATGCGATCGTAAATTGCGAGCCCTCGCTCCGCGTCTCCCCTCGCATCCCGTCGGAGCATATTGGCAACGCGTTTGATCACCTCTTCGCGTTCTTGATTCGTCTCCGTGTTGACTTTACCCCAAATTTTGGCAACCGCAGTCTGAATGGCTTCGTTTTTGTTTTCCGCCAGCAATCGAATACGGTTTGGACTAATCAATTCCTTTCGCAGTTTTCCATCGACGATCTGCGTGAGCAACGCTTGAGCCGTATCGTTTCGTCGGCACATGCGTTCCGCGATCGCCGCTTGCATCTCATTTTTTAGTGCCGGCAACGAAGCGACCAATTGAGCGATGTCATCGGCACCTGCCATCGCAATCCCTGCGTCCATGGCGACGTCTCGATAGCTTTCATCGATGGGTCGCATGGCTCTTAAGTCCTCCAGCAATTGCGTCAGCGCTTCGGAAGCCACTTTGGGCTGAATTGGCACAACCGCTTGCAGCATTTGTTTGCGAATTGCTCCATCCAGCTTTCCTTCCAGTACTATCTTCCGGGCTATTTCGATCGCTTCTGTGTCAGCGCAGAGCAACCGAACCGAAAGCATGGCTTTTTGCCAAGCAGTAAGTGATTCTAAAGCAACGGCGCCAAGTGCGTTAAAGGGCTTTTTTGAGGAGTTGGCAGCAAGCCATTGTTTTAGTATCGGTCTGAGCGCTTCATTCTTGATTTCACCGGTTCTCGACTTGGCAAGGAGTGACTCAAGCACGGCCGCAGCTTGGTTTGCTTGTTTGTGGCTCAGGCCACTTGCCAGTTCGAGAACCGAAGCAACCGCACGTTTGCTTGGCTCATCCGCTACGGTCGGCTTGACATCCGAAATCAAACGGGAAGCAATACGCGGTGCCATGTCTCGAAGCAAATCGTCACCTAGGTCAAGTCCCTGCAATATGCTCTGCAAAATGAGCGTTTGTTGCTCGACGATATGCGGCTGCAAGTTCTGCCAAACGACTCGGGGCAAGAGGAGGTCATTCGAACTGCTTCGAAGCACGCGAATCTGCTGCGAGACGTTGTCGGCAGTAGCCGTCTGGCCGACTGCCAACTTGGGTGCTGCGATGGACGCTTGTAGTCGAACGCGAGCATCACCGTCGATCGCCATTTTTATCATGCGTTCGGTTGTCGTTGATTCTCGGGTGTCTTGGCGACCGGCCGTGCGAGCACCCCAAGCTCTCAACTCAGGCGAACTGCTGTCCAACAATTGGTTCAAGAATTCTGTTGGCAAAGTTCCTGAGCCGATCAGAGACCACAATGCATGCATGCGATACTTGATTGGCGAATCAGAATTGAGTACGAGTGCTTGCAAGCGTTTGGCGCATGCTGGATCTTTGGTCACGATCCGGCGTTCTTGAAGCTTCAGTTGCGCACGTTGACGATTGAAGATGTTCTCGTCCGAAAGAAGCGCTTCGAGCTCCGGATTACCGAGTTTGCTGAAGTCGTTGACTTTCGGCTTGGGACGGTTTTCATGAACGATACGGTAGAGTCGGCCATGTCCGCGATCGACTCCTTTGGGGTCTGCGTTGGCGTCTTGATAACAGTGGTAACGGTCATACCAATCGAGAACGACCATACAGCCATCGGGTCCGACTTTTTGAGCAACGGGCATGAACCAAACGTCATTGCCGGTCAGGAAATCGGGTTCGCCGAACCCTTTGTAAGTCGCACCCGAGCGTTCGACACGATCGCAATTGATGCATCCACCGTGGATATTGCCCATGTAGAGTTTGTCTCGATACTGTTTTGGATAGGCTGGCGAATCGAAATACTCGATTCCGCAATAGGCCGCCATTTGGTGTTTGTGCTTCACGATCGAGTCGGCAAACCAAGTATGCGGTGGGTACGGTCCCCCCTGACGCAAGTAATACGCGGACTCGGTCAAAT
>JANMLD010000186.1:0-41526 GCA_031372345.1 Pirellula sp. | reverse complement strand
AAACTCGCAGCTTTACACAGCGGAAGAACTTCGGGAATTGTTTCCGGAAGAAGCATTCCAATTGGTAATTTCCTCAGTTGAGACTATCCATTTAAAAACGGAGTACCGAGAAATGTATGAGACACGGGAAAAGACGCTTCGGGATTACGATTGGAAGATAAACACCGCCAGAGACGAAGGAATCGTAAAGGGCCGTGAAGAAGGGCTTGAACAAGGGCTTGAACAAGGACTTGAAAAAGAAGAGTTAATCGGTGTCATTCGGATGTGTCAGATGATTTTGTCGGTTCCTCGGTCCAGCGAAGAATCACTTCGAGAAAAACCAATTGACGAACTCCAATCGCTCGCTGACGGTCTCCAAAGTGCATTGCGAAAACGGGTAAACTAAAGAGTTTTGCTCAATCCGTTCTCTTTAAAAGAACAGAACTGAGCATAATCGGTCGCTGAATACGGACAGAGAGCTGCACCGGTGGGATCGATCGGCTGGCTTGCGCGGGAACAGCGTATTCCCTGCGTTTTCTCCATAGATTTTTTAAGCGTTTTCGCTTTTCTAACGACACCAAATCCGGCCATTACAGGTGGTTGCACCGGGGGTTTTCTGGTCGTTACTCAGAGGAGTTCGTTGGAGGGAGGAGTTCGTTGAAGTCATGAAGTCAGACCCTGTTTTCTGTTTTCGGGGACTTGAATGTGATACGACCGCGTTGAGCAGGCAGCGACACAACGGCCTCTAACGAATAACCTTCGACGGTCGCCGCCGCACCGACATGCACTGGATCGGAGTTGCCCGCTTCAAGACGCCATCTTGGCTGGTGGTCTGTCAGTCACTAAAGAACTACAATGGCAAAGCATGGACGCTGAGCTTTGACAGGGCGGGATGGCAAGGAAGCCAGTCTGATTGACAATCGGCAGGAGAGCGGCGATGACAGGAGTAAGGTTTAAGTTGTAAGTTAACGCCTCAAAGCTCATTGCTTACTCCTTTCTACAGCGAGGCCGATGTCAATCAGACCGAGCGATAGCGAGTCCCGCCAGCAGAGGCGGTTGTAAGATCGATTACAAGTTTTGAAAAATTGTCCTGACTTCCGACCCTGAAACGGGAATGGAGTAGAAAATTTCCTGGCTCCCGAGTCTCGATGCTGTTCAGGCCACTGAATGGGGTATAATGATGTCATGACAACTTCAACCGCACTTCACCAACTGTTCGATTCTGTAGGAAACTGCCTTTCCTTGGAAGCTGCATCCAAACTGCAAAAGCTGCGAGTTACAGACGAGCTTCAATCGCAACTTGATTCTTGGGCGACGCAAAATTCTGAGGGACTTCTCGGGGCCGAGGAAAGGCAGCAATACGAAGCTATTCTTCGTGCACTAAACTTCGTGGCTGTTCTGCAAGCCAAGGCAAAACATATAGCCGAAGAAGCCAGTGGCTCATGAAGAATGCGGCTTCCGCACGGCGGTTAGTTCGCCAGCGAGCTGTTGAGCGATGCGAATACTGCGACCTAGCTCAATCGAGCTTCCCGCTCGTCTCCTTCCACGTTGAACATGTCGTCGCAAAACAGCAAGGTGGCTCGGATGACCTGGACAATGTCTGCCTGTCATGTCACTGGTGCAATCTATTCAAGGGACCGAATCTATCATCGTTGGTTGGTGCTAAACTAACTCGACTGTTCAATCCTCGAACGGATTCATGGTCCGACCACTTCGCGGCGATCGATGGGCGAATTCAGGGAATAGCGGAGATTGGCGTCGCGACCGTTAGCCTGCTGAACGTGAATGACCCGGATAGAGTCGAGCTGAGGCGATTAACAACCAACAGCTAGACTTTAAAAGAATAGAACTGAGCATAATCGGTCGCTGAATACGGACAGAAAGCTGCACCGGTGGCTTCAATCGGCTGGCTTGCATGGGAATAGCGTATTCCCTGCGTTTTTCCCATAGATTTTTTGAGCGTTTTCGCTTTTCTATCGACACCGTATGGTGCAAAAAGTCGAACGACCGGTTGGCGAGCAGTTTTGCGAGAAAAAATGGTTCGATGAATGCGAGTTTTCGAGCAATGGAGCACGCAAAGCCCGTTTGGATTTCCATAATTGGTTCGGAATTTCGCTCCACGCGTGGATATCGAGACAGTTGATTCCGAACAGCGTTCGAGTCATTTGCAATGAAATCGCTACGCTGCACGTCGATGATAGTGCTTAAGAAGCCCACCTAGCTCATACTCACAGTGGATCTCGCCTGTGATCGGCTCGTCCGGTGGTGGGTCGATGCGAAGGTTTTTTAGTCCTTGGTGGTTGCGATGACGATGATAGTAGTGGACGTATTTTTCAACGGTGCTGCGAAGCGAGCCTTCCCCAAAGAAGATCATCTTACGCAGGCACTCGCTTTTGATGCTGCGGAAAAAGCGTTCGATGAACGCGTTGCAATTTGGACTTTTGGGTGGCAATCGAATCGGTTCTGTGCCAGCCGCTTTCAAATGCTTTCGGAACTTTAACGTGAACTTGGTATCCCGATCGAGAAGCAGGATTTTCTTGCCTCGCAAGAATCCGGTTTCAGCGTTGGTCAACTTATTCGCAGCATCCATCATCCACTCTTCGTTGGGATGCTGGGTCATTCCCGCAAAGTGTACACGCCTGGTACTGATTTCCATGAAGAACAACAATTGGAGGATTGGAGGATTGGAGTACGTTGCGGCAGCGGGCATTACATGGAGGCTCGCATGGTAACTCGTTCGACTTCTTCGCGTGTAGTGACCCCTTCCTTAATTTTGATTTCACCTGCCTTGCTCAATAGCTGCATCCCTTTGGTAACCGCGTCGTCTCTCAAAAGTGTTGAATGGGAACGACGCGTAATCAACCTCATTAACTCGTAGATACCGAGGCGACCGCTATAATCAGTGTTTCGGCATTGTGAACAGCCTTTGGCCGTGAACTCCGTAGCGCCTTCAACTGATGACTCATTCTTCACTTTACAATCTTGACAGCTTCGGCGCACCAATCGTTGTACCAGTACAGAGACGAGACTACTCGCGAGCAAGTAGGGCTCAATTCCTAGGTCCATCATGCGGGTGACAGCGCTAGCCGAGTCATTGGTGTGCAAGGTACTGAATACCAAATGGCCGGTCAGAGCTGCTTGGACGGCCATCATGGCCGTCTCGGCATCGCGGATTTCGCCGACCATGATGATGTCCGGATCCTGCCGCAAAACGCTTCTGAGCCCATTTGCGAATGTCATCCCCTTTTTGAGATTGATCTGTGTCTGGGAAATGCCCTCAAGTTGATACTCAATTGGATCCTCTAATGTGACGGCGTTCCGTTCCCGTGTATCGAGTTCCTGCAGCACCGAATAAAGCGTGGTGCTCTTGCCGCTGCCAGTTGGCCCTGTGACTAGGATCAGACCATGTTCTACGAAAATGGCGTTTCGGAATCGCTGGAGCGATAGCGAATCCATTCCGAGTTCGCTATGGAAAACTTGTTGTCGCTATACAGTCTCCGCGGTTAAGGACGCGGGTGTAATCCTTCAGGCGTTTTTGGTGACAACTATGGAGACGTGTCAAAAACTGGCTACTTTCCGTTCTCAGCCGCTCGCCCGCTAACGCGAAGGTACAGTTCGCGGATTTTTTTGGTCATGGTTTCGTGTCGGAATTGCTCCGTGAATAACTCGCTGCCTTTTTGTCCCATCGCGTTGCGAGTCTGAGCCGATTTTGCCAAAGTCAGCATGGCTTGTGCCAGCGAATCAATTTCTTTTGGCGGAATCAAGAAGCCGGTTGTCCCGGTTAACACGACCTCGCGTGCACCATCAATGTCGTAGCTGATGACAGGTTTACCTGCAATCAAGGCTTGAGGCAATGCGCGTGCTAAGCCTTCTCGCAACGAGGTGTGAACCAAAACATCCATTGCCCCGACGTATCTTGGCACCTGATTCGGCGGAACCAGTCCCGTAAATACAAAGCGATGTTGCAATCCAAGTTTCTCGATTTCGGATGCGAACTGCTCTCGAAGGATTCCATCGCCAACAAAAAGAAATTTTGCATTCGGTTGATTTCGACAGACTTGCTCAGCCGCCTCGATCACGTATCGGTGCCCCTTGAGGTGAAATAACCGAGCGATTTTGCCGAATACGACGTCCGTCGCAGCGAATCCAAGCTCCTGGCGAGTTTGCTTTCGGTCTTTGGCGGATTGCAGAAATGGTTCGACATTCATTCCGCTATAAATTGTCGAGAATTTTTCGCGCTTTGCCACGTTTGCCTGAACCATTAATTCCGTCATGGCATCCGCAACACTGATCATATGGTGGCATCGCTTTGCCGCCCAGCGTTCACACTGGATGAAGAACCATCGACTCAACCAGCGTTGGTAAGGGTGAAAGGGTGCTCCGTGCACCGTATGGATGATGCATGGCACCTTGCATTTCCAGGCAGCGGCTCGACCTAGAAGCCCCGCCTTGGCGCTGTGGGTGTGAACGACGTCTGGACGCCAATCGCGAATCGCAACTTTCAACGCGTTCAATGCCCGGTTATCGTGCGTTGGAGAGATCGATCGTATCAGCGAAGGATGGCTTTCAATCAACAGTCCTTGGGTATCGGTTTGAGAAAGTAGTTTCCCTTCAGCTCCCTCGGACGGACCTGTTATCAATTTCACTTCGTCCCCAAAGTCACGGACCAAGTCTAAGCAGTTAAAGAGAGTATTCTCCTGGGCACCGCCAACGATCATCCGGGTTATTACATGCATCACTCGCATATTAATCTTCGCTTACCACCTTTGCGTTATGCCTAGGCCAAGCATAACGAATTGAAAGCCCGAATAGGATGCAAGCTGCACCGACCCAGGTCCACCAGTGTGGTGGTTGATATGTTGGATCGCCGCTGCGGGTAAAGTGAACCCATACCGGCAGGAGGACTGGTTCCAAAAGTGTTAAGAGCGACGCGAGATGGCTAGGGGTTGTTTGCAAGCCCCGAGCAAAGAGCAGGTAGGGCAAGCCCATTTGCAGCATTCCGAAACCCGCGAGCAATAACCACAACGAGCCGCTCGGCAAGGAAACGCCGCTCCACCAAACCAGTGGCAGCATGAACAAAGCCACGGCAATGTGGTTCAAGGAGATGAGCCACGCGGATTCATGCCTACGCAGTGCCTTGACGCTAATGATTACGCCAGCGTAGCAAAGTCCGGATGCAATTGCCAAAACAGGGGACCACCATCGGTGCTCGGGTGTCCCAACGTCGTACAAAAACTCCATGATGACGATGAAGAGGACGCCTGCAACGCAAGTTGTCAGCATCACCCAGTCTCGGATGACGGTTCGCTCTCGAAAAAGCAATACGGCTCCGATCATGACCCATGCTGGTGCGAGATTCTGAAGCCAAATGGTGTTGGCAGGCGATCCATTCGAAATCGCTGTAAGAAAGGTCCAGTTCATTCCAACGAAGCACAGCGTCATTGGAATCATAGCCCAATGCAAGGTCGGTTTCCGGACCATCGGCAGAAGCAGCCAACAGGCAAAGAAGGCTCTCCAAAATGCAATCACGGAGCCACGCGATTCGCGGGGCCAACCATTGAGCAAAGTGGATTGAGTGAAAAAACCGTTGCTGCTCCAAAGGACTGCGGCAGCGACGATCAATAGGATTCCTGTCGTCGTTGTACCGGTCTGATTGGAATTAATAGTTAGAGTCTTATTTGCTGCGCTTGCCAAAGGTAGTGATTCTTGTCGGTCTGAAATCAGGGGCAAAAAGCCTCAGATTTGTACCAGCGAATCACTTTTTGCGATAGACGACCGCGCCCTAAGGCGAGTGGCAGAGTGAAAACAACCTGCCAACGGTTCTAATGGGAGAGCGAGGCTCCTGCCGAGCTTGGCTTTGGTTCGGCAGGAGCCTCTCCCTCCCGTCATAAAATCTGTTGCCGCTCGCCTAACTAGTTTGCTCGTTTGGCAGCGATGGGCTCCATACGACTCGACGTTGGCTGTCCAGGTGGATAGCTTGGCTGCACGTAGGAAGTAGCAGGTCCGACTGTATAGGGTGATCCAGTTTGGACTTCATAGGCATCGCCAATCTGTTCATAACCGCCGTAGTTCATGTTTCCAGCGGTTCCGCAGGCTTCACAGCCACCGTTCGAAACCGGAGCAGCATGTGCTGCATCGCGGCAACCAGCGTCGCATGGTTCGCCAACATTGCTTACGCCATGGATGCGATTGCTCAGTCGAGTCAGAATGTTTGGTCTCCATCCTTGTCCGCAAGTGCATCCTGCAAAAGCCAACAACAAGCTGGCCGAAATCAATGTCGTTCGTTTCATTTCCCAAGTCTCCCGTTGAACTCTGTTGTGACTACCGGCAAAGGTGCACATTTTCCCGCACAACTCTACGACGCAATTCCGGTTGTGCAAGCAAAGACAGTAAACTTTTCCGGATCGAAAAAGTTTTCCTAACGCCCTGTATCCTATTTAGGTGTTACAGTTGTTCGGCAATGGATTTACTCAAGCGGCCTAAAAGCTGCTTGGCCCGTCTCGCATGGTTCTACATGAACGCGACAGGCAGTCTACGGATCGGAAGCGGACTAAAGGGTTTAGACTTGTTCATGGGCATTCCAGGAAAGATGGTAGCAAATGCTGCTCTCTAATAGACTTACCACATCATTTGGCTGCGAATTGCGAGGGCAAATTACCTCCCGTTTCCGTCTGCTAAGGCGAGCGGCAGCATTGCTCATACCGGGAGGGAGAGGCTCCTGCCGAACCAACGCCAAGCTCGACAGGAGCCTCGCTCTCCCATTGAGACCCTTGGCACGTAGTTTTTACTCTGCCGCTCGCCTAAGCAGCTCCAATCGTCGAAACGAGTTTTTCGTTCTTGCGATTTACTCAGTATCCGTGTTTCTCATTCTTTCCGCTTCGCGAATGGCGGTAGGTGACGACCCTGCTTGCCAATCGCCTCTTAACGGCATATCTCAACCGTCCGAGATTTTCGAGATTTCAACCCGGCATCTGCCCGACCAGTTTCGATGCATTAATTTCGACCAACCTAATGTTGAGGTGAACAAATGGTCAAAACATTGTTGGACTCCAAGTAACGTCGAGGAAGCTCTACCGAGCGGTGGGACGGGAATACTCACCATCCTTTACGTTCACGGGAACTTCATGGAAAGGAATAACGCTTTGGAGCGGTTCCTAATTGTAGACCGATATCTGAAAGAACAAACGGATCGACCCTATCGATTGATAATGCTCTCTTGGCCCAGTCAAAAGGAACGGAAACCCCTGCGAGACGTGTTTTCGAACGCTGAATCTGCCGAATGCCAATCTCTTTATTTTGCCTGGATGCTTCAACGACTTCGAAACGAGCCGCAACTTAGCATTCTCGGATTCTCGTATGGTGCACGGGCTGTAACAGGAGGACTCCATTTGGATGCTGGTGGGATTCTGCCGGGATATGCCCAATCCCCTTCGCCGAACACTTCCTCAGCATTCAACATTCGACTCGGGTTGGTGGCGCCAGCCATTGACCGGAATTGGATTGAAAGGAACGGCCGACACAATCTTGCTTTGACTCATGTCGATGCCTTAGTAAATCTCTATAATTCGAAAGATCCAATTTTGCGAAGATTTCGTTTCCTGGACCGATTCTCAAGACCGATTGCGGCAGGATTTTCCGGATTTTCTGGCTTTGCGACCCTCTCGGATCCTCGAGCAACACAGCCGTTGTCTGGACAGATGCGGATTCGCCAATACGATTGTGGTTCCGTCATCGGCACCACTCATTCTGAGAAGAGCTATTACGGTGAATGCCCTTACTTCCGGACCCTCATTCAGCACTTGCTCTGGAAAGAACCAGGGGACTTTACTTGTAATGCATCCATCGTTCCGTGATAGCATCTCGCTGCGATGGGAGCATTCGACGCGTCAGTTCGAATCCGTCCCACTAAAAGATCTTTCGTGGTCGATTGCGGATGCAGGGACCCTTTATGGGGCAATTCTTGTCGAACGCTTTCGGACCTACGCAGGTAAACTGCTCGACCTTTCTGATCACAAAAACCGTCTGAACCACGGCGCAAGCCAACTCTCCATCGACATGTCGTCCATTGCACTCGACTGGGAGCCCCAGTGCAAGCGATTGATTGAATTGAACCACGGCTTGGTCCAGGGGCACGGCGATGTTAGCATCGTTCTTCTGCTTTCGCCGGGCGAAAATTTTTCTGGCCTTTCGCTGGGTACGCGTCCTACTTGCCTGATGCACTTGAGCCAATTGCCGTTTGCCAAATTGGACAAATGGTACAATCAGGGAACCGACCTCTCGATTGCTTCTCAGCATGCGGTCCCCAGCACTTGTTGGTCCAATCAAATCAAGAGCCGCAGTCGATTGCCGTACTTTCTTTCGGACGCAAAGGCAGTTGCCAAGCAGTCGGATGCATTGGCCGTTCTTACGACCACGCGAGGAACCATTTCAGACACATCGGTCGCCAATCTACTGATGGTGGATAGCAAGGGGTGGATTGCCTCACCGCCAAGGGAAGACATCCTGGTCGGATGTACGTTGCTAGCGGTGGAGAAACTCCTACTGAAAAACGATGTGCGAATTCAGTACCGTGAGATCGAAGCGAAAGAGCTTGCAAGCGCAAGTGAAATCATCCTAACCGGCTCGAGCGGCGGTGTTTGGTTTGCAGGGTCTTTGGATGGCGTTCGCATCGGAACAAAAGACCGACCGATGACAAGAATACTAATGGAACTGTGGAAGAAGCATGTCGGAATGGATTATGTTGCGCACGCGGCGCAATGCTGTCGGTCATCTGGGAGCAACCCAGGCTGCGAGCCAGTGAAGTAGAACCACGAAATACACGAACCACACGAAAAGGAAAAAGGAAAAAGGAAAAAGGAAAAAGTGGTGGCGATTGCGAGAATTGTTGTTTCTCGGTTTTTTGGTAACCGTTCAGGGCCGAAGGCCGTGAACGGTTACGTCGTTTCGTTCGTTTCTTTCGTGTTTTTTGTGGTAAAACTACCTTTGTTCGATCGGTAGCCAGTTTCGCGTGGTTGGCCCGACATAGTCTGCGGATGGCCGGATCAGCCGATTATCGGCCCTTTGTTCAAAGATGTGAGCGGCCCAGCCTGTGATCCGGGACAACACGAACAGCGGCGTGAACATCGGGGTCGGGATGCCAAGGCACCGAAAGGCCGATGCACTATAAAAATCCAAATTTGGAAACATTTTCTTTTCTCGCCGCATGACAAGCTCGATCCGCTCGGAAATCGCGTAAAGCTGCTCTTGCCCGACGGCCTCACACAGTCGTTTTGCCCAGACTTGAATGATATCGGACCGAGGATCGCACTGCTTGTAAACGCGATGGCCAAAGCCCATGATCTTTTCTTTTCTGGAAAGCATCTCAAGCAGACTCGCTTCCGCGGCATCGGGGTCTTGAAATCGCTCGATCAATTCCATGGCTGCTTCGTTGGCGCCCCCATGAAGCGGGCCACGCAATGCACCAATACCCGCAGTGATGGCGGAATGGAAATCGGACAGTGTCGAGGCGACAATCCGAGCCGTGAACGTTGAGGCGTTGAATTCGTGTTCGGCATACAAAATCAAGGACACGTCGAAGGCTCGACGATCCAACTCGGATGGCACCTTGCCATGCAACAATTGGAGAAAATGTTCTGCGATGGAATCTGCGTCTAGCTCCACCTCGATGCGTCGTCCGGAATGTTGGAAATGATGCCAGTAGACCAAGATCGATGGCATGCAAGCCAGAAGGCGTTCGGCAGCTTCATATTGATCTGCAAATCGAAGCTCAGGCTCAAGCGTTCCCAACACCGAACAGCCCGTTCGAAGCACATCCATCGGATGCGATGAAGCAGGAAGTTGCTCCAAAACAGTTTTCAGGGGCGATGGGATTCCGCGACGCTCCTTCAATCTTCGAACGAAATTGGAAAGGTCAAGCACCTTGGGCAGCTCGCCGTATAGCAGGAGATAAGCCACTTCTTCGAAGCCTGCGTGCGCAGCCAAATCCTCGATCGAGTATCCGACGTAAGTTAATCCGACGCCGTCGATTCCCACCGTACTCAGTCGGGTTTGCCCCGCAACGATTCCTTCAAGCCCACCTCGATTACCTTTGTTCATGGTTGCAACCTTTGTTGATCGACACGTTTTTCTGCGGACAGATAATTCAAGACTTCGTAGAGTTCATCGCGAGTTTGGAGCGAATTAAGAATGGATTGCTGTGAGCCGTTTATTCGGATTTTTTCATAGGTGCTTTTGGCGGCAGCGTTCATGGCCCGAAAGGCCGTCAACGGATAGAGCGCCATTTGCACACCGGCTTCCTTGAGTTGAGCCAACGTGAAGAGTGGCGTTCGTCCGAACTCGGTCAGGTTGGCTAAGATTGGAACCTTGACTTCGTTGGAGAATCGAAGAAAGTCCTCCAGCGATTCAACTGCTTCTGCAAAGATCATGTCCGCTCCGGCAGCTACGTATGCATTGGCTCGACGGATGGCGGCGTAGACCCCTTCCACACTGACCGCATCCGTACGGGCCATGATTACGAAGTCGGGATCCTTTCGACTGGCGACCGCGGCTCGGACTCGAGCTTGCATTTCTTCCGGTTCCACCAAGTTTTTTCCCGGTCGATGTCCACAACGCTTGGCCGCAACTTGATCTTCCATATGGATTGCAGCGACTCCAACTCGCTCTAGTTCTCGAATAGCTCTTTGGATGGTAAGTTCCGTGCCCCACCCCGTGTCGATGTCCACCAACAATGGCAATGAGCAAGCGGCGGTGATTCGGGCTGCGTCGTCAAGGACATCATTCAAACTGGTGATGCCAAGATCTGGCAATCCATGCGACGCGTTTGCAACCCCAGCTCCAGAGAGATACAGGGCATGAAAGCCTGCCCTGGCGGCTTGCATAGCGCAAAGGGCATTGATCGCGCCAACGATTTGCAGCGGTTTTTCAACTTGCAACAATTTTCGGAAACGCAATCCGGGGCTGGGTTCAAGCATACAATCTGTCCGAATTCAAAATGAACGGAATTCTCACGAATTCAGCTACGGTAGGTCGTCAACGCAAATCTTCCGCGATCCACGCGATCAACGCAAGCCGACGACGAACGATGATCGCGGACTGTGGTAAAATCGCCGCTCGGCTTATACCTCATGTGGGAGAGCGAGGCTCCTGCCGAGCTTGGCTTTGGCTCGGCAGGAGCCTCGCCCTCCCGGTAAAAGCCAATCTGCTGCTCTCCCAAACGATGATTCTCAATCTTGGAAAGAAAGACATGATGAGTTTATTTCAAACGAACCGGTGGAAATGCGTTTTGTTTTCCATGAGTTGGTTCATTGCAAATCTTCCGCTTGCAGAAGCACAAAACATGAACGTCTGGATCGGTACTGGCCGAAGCCCATTGAGCCGTGGTATTTATCATTGCCAACTGAACCCCAACGTGGGCAAGCTGAGCGAACCAACGTTGGCAGCTGAGATGGACGGTCCAGGGTTTCTCGCCAAGCACCCAACCCAACCTGTTCTCTACGCCGTCGGCGGACTCAGCAACGTGCCTGTGGTAGCGGCGTTTTCCATCGAAGGGTCTCAGGACAAGCCGAGCCTTCGTTTCCGAAATTCGATTCCGATCGGTGACGGAGGGGCTGCACACGTCTCGCTTGACAAAACGGGAAGGACTCTCTTTACCGCTCAATATGGTGGGGGATCGGTAGCCGTTTTTTCTGTTCAACAAGACGGTACTCTCGGCGAGAAGACTCAGTTGATCGACCATCAAGGAGGATCGAGGGTTGTCCCGGATCGCCAAGATGCTTCGCATGCTCACTGGACAGGCGTATCGCCCGACAATCGATTCTTGTTCGTGCCGGACTTGGGACTCGATCAAGTGGTTATTTACAAGATGGACGCTGCGACCCGCAAAATCGAAGCTCATGGAAACGGAGTGGTTCCACCAGGAAGTGGACCAAGGCATATGAAATTTCATCCCAATGGTCGTTGGATCTATGTCCTCAACGAACTGGCGTTGACGGTAACGGTTTTCGAATACGATGCCAAGATGGGGACGATGACTTCACGTCAAACAATTGAGACCGTCCCTGCTGCAGAACTTGAAAGGGAAAAAGCAAAAAGCGGGTCGGAGATTCGCGTCCATCCCAATGGGAAGTTTGTGTACTCAGCTAATCGTGGCCATGATACGATCACTGTCTTTGCGGTGGAACAAGCCACTGGTGAATTGAAATTCGTCCAGCGAGAGAACCCACGTTGCGCGACTCCTCGCAATTTCAATTTAACGCCAGATGCAAAATGGTTGCTCGCAGCGGGACAATTATCCAATACCCTAGGACTGTTCTCCGTGGATTCCGATTCAGGACGGATTACGTTTCAGCAGACGAGTGTTTTTGTTCCGAACCCCATTTGTGTTCTCTTTGATCAAGGGGATTGATATGGAGAAGGAAGGAGGAACGAAGACTCGAGAGCGACGATCTCCCTAAAACGACGCTGAATATCGGGGCTAGCGATACGGGGCAGGTTTTGGGCGAGCACGATGCTTTCCATGGTATGAACCAAGCGGCGGAATTGTACGTCTCTTAGTTCAGCGGTTGTGGCATTTTCTTTGGACAAACGTCGGTCGTCCTGGCTTTTTCGGAAAGCTTCGAAGCTTGGTAGTTGCCGTAGTTCATCGAAAATCGATTCCCCTTCCTTTCCGACGAGCCAAGGCAATTCCTTCCAATCCGACGGATTTTCGAGGTCTGGCCAGCTTTCGACGATTTCCTTTTGAAAGTCCCTTCGACCAGAGTTGCGAGACACGCGTCGTCCGGCTCCGCCTGGGCCTCCAGGGCCGCGACGACCTGGCACGACGCGAGATTGCTGATGGATTTCTGATTGGGCTTTGTTCCTTTGGAAAACCTCTGCAATTTCACAGTCGAGCGGCAAGCCTAGCTGGGTTGCGAGCGCCTCGATAGTAAGACGCTGTCCAACGGATCCAAGGAAGCAAACGTCGTTAAGACGACCGCTGAAATGGGCTAACCCAAGTTCCTCATCCGGCAGTGCTTCGTCGGCTGGGCTACCCGGGATGCGCGTAGAACCATAGCCTGCAATCCGGCTGTAGTGACGCAGAAACATGTCGCTGCTCCGGAGCGGAATATCGATCGTTTGACTCGCCCTGACGGCATAGGCATGGGCTTCGTCCAGGGAGATACGGCCGTTCTGGTCACCGTCGACCCCCTCTGCTTTCTTTCCAGTTCGCGAACGGCCCAAAAAAGCGCCCCAGAAATAACTGCTGTACTCTTCGTCATTCTCAATGTCTGGTCGACAGCCCGCGGCTGGCAAATCAAAGCGTTGAGCAAAGAATCCGACACGCACCGCCTTGGCGAGGCCCTTGCTTGGCTCTCCCCCCTCAAACATGGTATTTGCAAATCCGCCGCAGTAGCACTGAGCCATCACCAACACGACTGGGACACCGCTTGGAAGCCGATCGAGCCATTCGGAAAAGGTCTTCATGCTTAGTGGTTGCTTTCGCCAGCAGGTAATGGACGTGTTCATCGGATCTTTGCTACTGCCGGGTGCACCGTGGGCGGTGACATAAATGAACAAACGATCGCCGTCAGACAACTTCGTTGCGATGCCGTCCAACGCGGCTCGCACCGATTTCGGACTGATAGGACCACCTATATTTGGTACCTGGTGGTTGCGATAACTCAGGCTCGGGCGATCGATCGCGAATGCACTTTCGAGGAGTGCGATAGTCGGCGAGTTTGCCTCCTCCTTTGGGCTCATGACTTGCAAATCTTCTTGGGTGTCAAAGCCGTCGGCAAAAAAGATCTGATGTTCTACTGTCGTTGGGAACTGCTCGCTAACCACTTGCTGAAAGAAAAGCACGTTGGCTTCGAGTGAGGCTTGGTTGCCCGCCGGTTCATATCCGCCACCAATGGTTAAGAGATAATCTTTGGCTGACACGTCTTTTTCACAAAAGAGGGAAAGCGACGACGTTGCGGCTAAAAATAGAGCGCGCAGGAAAAGCCATTTAGGCGAGCGGCAGCATTGATTATACCGGGAGGGAGAGGCTCCTGCCGAACCAACGCAAAGCTCGGCAGGAGCCTCGCTCTCCCATTGAAACCCTTGGCAGGTAGTTTTTAGTCTGCCGCTCGCTTTAGCTGGAGATTCTTTGGTAGGCAAAAAGTTGCTTTGCGAAGGTTGCATTTTCGTTAATAACTCAATTGAAATCCAGTGCTTACAAGGTCCAAACACCATAGTATCACGGTCTGGCAACGCCTGCCTGTACCATTCTTGGAAAAGTGGCGACCTAGCAAAGCCCCAGATGAACGAAACGGCTGTTTGACTCCATTCCTCCATTCCTCCATTCCTCCATTCCTCCCTCGCGGTAGAATGGGTGAATCGTGTCGATGCACGGAACAATTCAAGTCGAACCATCGAAAAAAGTGAGGTGTGCGTTGAGTCTAGTCATCTGCGATCGAATTCCCCGGGTAATTTACTTCTTGGTGGTCTTTTGTGCGTTTCGCCTGCCCACTTCTGCGATTGCGCAAGAACACTCAAAAGACCGAGGTGCCACCGTTTCGGTCTCGGCCACACACGAAATCGTCTTGGTGCCGGAAAAAATCCGTTTGCAGATGCTCGTTCGAGCCGAGAGTCGCGAAGGAGAAAACGCAATGAAGCTGCTTCAAAAGCACAAAGTGCGAGTGAAAAAGGATTTGGTCGCACTCAATGCAGTCGAGTCGTCGATCGAGTTTTCCGAGACTTCTATGTCCGTGGGAACGCCCGGTGTGGATGAGCCGGATATTGCTCGCAGAATGATCCGCCAACAAGCTGCACAGTTGGCCCAAATGCGAAATCTGAACCCACAGCTTCGTGGACAAATCCAAACTCCCAACAACGAGGATGGAATCAATGATCTGCCTCAAATATTCGCCGCAACGTCCGCTCTCATGGCCGAGTGGAAACTTGAAAAAGGACTGGATGACGCCGCAATCCTGTTGCCCATTCAATTGAAGACAGCCATTGACGACAAGGATTTCAAAGGAAGGAAGCTGAAGGAAGCATTAGACCCGGATGAACAGTTGCTCGTGCAGCCACTCTTGGGATCTTCCATTTATTCCAGTTCCAATCGCCAGCCAGAATTCCAGTTGGTCTATGTTGGCAAAATGTCGATCAACCAAGAAGAGGCGGCCTTGGCCGAAGCTTTCAAGAAATCCCAAGCGCATGCTGCCATGCTGGCGAAGGTGGCTGGTCGCAAACTCGGCGGCATGCGATCGATCTCTTCGAATGCAAACGCGCTGCCCCAAAGCTACGCTCCATCCTATGCACTCAACGCTAGTAGTAGTGCGATGTCTGCTTTAGCCCGCAAAAACGTTCGCGAAGTCGCAAGCGAAGACCCAAACGGTTTGAGGCAAATGGTCGTAGTCAACGTGTCGTTTGAGGTGGATTGAAGGGTTGAGGGTTGTCAGTTGTCAGTTGTCAGTTGTCAGTTGTCAGTTGTCAGTTGTCAGTTGTCAGTTGTCAGTAATCAGTGGGCAGTGGGCAGTTTGAAGTGCGACTCCCTTACGCCTTACGCCTTACGCCTTACGCTTTACGCTTTACGCCTTTAGCCTTTAGCCTTAAGCCTTACCTCCTAAAATCGCTTGCTCGATGATGGAGCATGCTAAGTCGATGTGCTTTTCGGTCGTGACTCCCGGTGGCGGTAGGAATCTAATTCTGTTTGGGTTACTACCGGCTAAGAATCCCATGAGTCCCAAGTGGTATAGCTGCATCAGCATCTCTTTCGCTACTTCGGCGCTACCGTCGCCCGGCGTGAAGGCGATCATCATCCCTTCGCCATACGGACCGCAAAGCTTGCCAGGGTACTTTTTCGCTAACTGCTCAAGCTTGGCTCTGAAGTATTGGTGGCGTCGAACATTCCAGCCCGAGGAACCGAAACACTCCTTAGATTCCAGCTCGTCCAAGACCGCAAGTCCACAACGAATCGAGGCAGTCGCGCCCGTAAACGTTTGAGAAAGCACCGGGCCTTTTGGTTTTAGGCTGTCTCCATAAAGTGTGGCGCAAACCTGAGTGATCTTGCCCAAGGTTACTAGGTCTGCATACGCGTCGAGGCCAAAGTGCTGGAATGCGAAGGGTTGACTTAATCTAGAAAAAGTCTGAACCTCATCAAAAATAACCAATATCCTGTTGGCATGACAAATCTTGCAAAGCTCTTCGAAGTACGGTTTCGTGCCCGGATAGTAACCACCCTCGCCTGCAACCAACTCCAGCCAAAGGCAAGCGTATTCTCCAGGATGACGAGCCAGCAACTTATTCAACGTTTCGATCGCACCTCGCGTTGTCCCCTCTGGGTCCGCCGGATGGAACATGGGAATGAAATCGACGTCCAGTGTTTTCGGAAGCCCTGCTCGATAGGCTGGTCGATCCGTCAACTGGGCCAGCGCCAGGCTTCTACCAGCAAAGCAATTGTCCATGCAGATCACTCGCGACGCGGGAAACCGATTGTGAAACGCAATCTTCAACGAATTTTCATTGGCCATCGCGCCGCTGGTACTGAGCATGCAGTGGTCCAGCTTGGCGCCAAATCGGTTGGCGAGCCCAAGCAACCTCTCGCACATCACCAGCGAACCCGAATTGTGCTGAAGATTGCCCTGCATGACCGTGTCCTCCAGCCCTGCATCGACGGTTGCATTCAACATAGCTGGATGACTATGTCCCATTCCATGAACACCAATTCCTACGATGAAGTCGAGCTTGACACTGCCATCACCCAGTTCGACAAAGGGACCATTTCCAATACCACTCGTAATGTACGGAAAGTAGGGGGCACCACCGCGGGCAACCGCAAGTCGCGATAACTCGTCTTGATACTGCGATACCAATTCCGGTTTTGCAGATCGAATCGCGTCGATCTTCGAACTATGTTCCTTCAATGCCGCGGCTAGCAACTCTTTGGCTTTTCCGATACGCGGATCGGCCATAAGTCTGCTGGAGATGAGGCCATCTTCGTCGGTTCGACCACTTTTTCCGGTTTGTTGAAACGGCGAATGAAGGGATTGATTCATAGATCTACACGGAGGTTGGTGGATGGGGTTGGTGGATTGGTGAGAACTCGACGATTGACAAGGAACCCTGTCAAAAAGTTCACCATCCTAACATGTTCCACCGAACGTGAGAACTGCCGTCAATAGACTTCGATGGTCTTAACGGCTCCGGCACCCTGAGTGCTAGCTCCGTCGAGGCACCGCCAAGCGGCCTGAATGAGCTGATCGATTTTGAACGATCGGGAAGGTGCATTGACCATCGCGACTCCAGACACCAGCGGTAGAGCAACCGCAGTCGCCAGCGTTGAGTCGACATTGGAACCATTGAATTTGGCAAAGGAATCCCGTATCCACTGCGCCAGGTCTGCCCGCTCCACATCTTGGAAGACCAAGGACAATTCTCCCTCGTCGCTAATAAAACCGCGCACATTTTTCGCTTCGCCGTGCGTGTCCATGTATTCGATGAAGGTTGTCTGCCAGTTCTGCAAGGCGGCTATTGCGTTGTCCACCTTTGTTCCGAGTTTTTTGACAACAATCAGCGAAAGCGATCCCTGATCATTCCGGCATTGTTGGAGCAGCTGGTCCAAATTAGAACTCAACTGCGGATCGCGTACCGAACGGATTTCAACGAAGCGATGGTCGTCTGGCATTTTGCATTTAAGAAGATCGTTGGATTGGTTAGGAATCCCTTTCTTAGTCGATTGCGATTCCAACATGACATCCACTTCGTTTTTTCCAGACAAAGCGGAGGCGGAGGTTGGCTTTTTGACACTATTGCAAACGGACTCGCCGGACAAGGTTCCAGCAACGCGTTGCCAATGGTCACGCAATTTTTCCCAGGCAATGACCCCGACGGAGAGTTCGGCTGGAATGGTGATTTGGGCACGCTGGCTACACAATTGACCAGCCAATGACCACCATGCGCGATGTTTCTCAACGGACACGCTTGTAGCATCTGTTAACTTTGCAACGTTGGCCATACCACGGTTCGATTTGGCCGCGAGGTCGCTCCAAAAGGTCTGGGCCATTTTTGGCAAAGCGATTCGAAAGGATTTAGGGATGGTCTCAAATGGGTCGACGTCGGTACGATTACTTTCATTCGACCACGCTGCCAGATCGTCGTCCGTTGTCAGTCGGTTTAGTTCCGCGATCATGCAGGTCATGCGAATAAGAGAAATCGTGTCAACGATTCCCTTGCCCGCTTGGCCTTGTCCAGCCGCCAAGTAAAGTGGCATCAACGCCTTCAGCAAAATCCTAGACCGTAGCGGCTCTCCGAAGCTGGATTCGGATTGATAAAGCCATCGCAACGCCACCGCGAGGCAGGCGATTATGGCTTGATTCCGTTCTTCTGTCAGGTTGGAAGCGGACGGCTCGTTCGCACTGGACACTTTGATGAGTTCGGCCATTAACGACTCGAGCGGATCGATTTGCCGATCCTGAAGTCGTGGCATGTGTGGCGTTAGAAGTTGTGCTAACACGTCGCTCGGTAATTCGTTCATTCGAGCGGCAAGTCGGCCAATGGTCTCGGAACGAAAGTCCAGCGAATCGATCTTGTCGACGTTCGAGGTGGATCCGGAACTCGGGATGCAGGGGGTGCTAAGTGTTGTCGGCATGGAGTCTGTCAGCGCGAAAAGTAAGAGAAGGTAGCTGTCAAACGTAGCTCGAATACTGTGGAGCCCAACGGAGGAAAAGAAAAGTTATTGTGTTCGAGTTGCGTTTTGAAATTTGGAATCTAACGATAGTAGCGGTTGTGCGTTATTGTCGCCTTTCGCTCCGCGAAAGTGCGTTTGAGCGGCGCACTTTTGCGGAGCGAAAGGCGACAATAGCTCACTCGACCATCGGCAACACAATTCGAACCGTCGTCCCTTTCCCCACGCTGCTGTCGATTTTCAATCGACCGTCGATTCCTTCGACAATCGTCTTGACGATATTCAATCCTAAGCCTGTTCCTCGAGGGGTCGTGGCTGGATCCCGACCTGAATCACTTCGAAAGAACCGACGGGATACCCTGGCCAAATCCGTTGGCGAAATCCCAATGCCCGTGTCGGAGACTCGCAGCGTGCACTCTGTTGGTGAAGTTTTCGTTAACTCGATCTCAACCGAACCATTTTCGAGCGTGTACTTGATTGCATTGTCGATAATACTGTGCAACACAATTCGCAAATGTTCGTGGTTGGCCAAAACCGTGATCGGTTCGAGTGAATCGAAATTCAACGAAATGTTGTTGGCCGTGGCCAAGGCTTCGAAGAAATCGCTTGATTCGCGAATCATGGAATCCAACCGAATTTGGCTGCATTTCGATTTCAAGCCAATCGCATTGGCCTCACTCAACAGCAACAATTGCTGGACCAGTTTGTTCAAGTACTCACATTCGTTGAGGACACTGGAAAGCATGTCCGAGGATTTTCCATCGGGCAATCGACCCAGCACCACCTCGACATTACTTGTAATCGCTGCCAGCGGACTGCGAAGTTGATGCGCCGAATTCGCGATCCAATCCTCATTGGCTTTCAGTTGCGACCGAACCCGACTGAGCAACGAATTGACGGTGCCGGCAAAGCTGTCTAGCTCATCACCACTTCCTCGCAAACCGAGTACCTGAGTCCTGTTGGTAACGGAAAGCTCGGCCGCCTGCTTGGTTAAATCCGTCAAGGGATTTAGCAACTGGGCGGACAGGATTAAGGAGACGATGGGACCTAGAATGACCACGATGAGAAATACCCAAAGCAATAGTCGATCCAATTGTGCCATGGAGTCTTCCACTAATTCCAAGGAACAGCCCACCTGGATCCAACCCGTCGGATTTCCCTTGTTCCTCGATGCTGAGCGATAAAATGGTCGGTTGAAAAACCGATACTTGCCCGACACTTGTATGTCCGTATCGCCGAGTGTAATCGATTGCAGCGAGTCAGGGACACTTATCGTTTCCCAAGTTAGATTCTTCTTTTCATCAAAGACCCGTAGAAACCAATGGTGCAACTCATGGGTTGCCGCATGTCGATTCCAAGCCTGTGCACGCTCTGGACCAATCGGGCCGGAAATCAACTCCAACTGTTCTACGAATTCCTTTGCATCGTCTTGCAAATCCAAATTGGTTCGCTTGACAAGCAACAGTGCCGCCACGTTTCGAAATGCGAATCCAACCGCCAAAGCCGTGATCAAAATAAACAGGGTCAAGATGACGGCAGTACGGACGCGAAACGTAAGTTTGCCCCAATAACGCATCCGCGATTGCCCTAGCAATTCGGATGAGTCGTTTGGTTTGGGATTGCCGTCAACCATTGTCAGCTGCTTCTGGCGGTTCGATTCGAGGCTTGGGTTCCGACTCCGAGAGCATGTAGCCACGTCCTCGAATGGTGTGAATCAACGACTGTTCAAAACCGCGGTCCAGTTTGCTTCGCAATCGATTGATGTGCACTTCGATGACGTTCGTTTCGCCTTCCCAGGTGGTTTCCCACAGTTGGTGACACAGCATTTTTCGAGTTAGGACTTGATTCTCATGCCGAATGAAAAGTTCCACCAAGGAGGTTTCTGTCGGCGACAGTTTGAGCTCTTTACCGTCACGAAAGACGCGCCGAGTCGTCAAATCCAGAAGCAGTGGGCCAAAGGTGAGTGTGCTACCTTCGATTCGATTGTTCCGTCGTGTAATGGCTGTGATTCGAGCAATCAGCTCGAGCATTTCAAAAGGTTTGACTAGGTAATCGTCGGCTCCTTCATTCAAACCCGCCACTCGATTTTCGAGCGAACCTAATGCGGTCAAGATCAAGACGGGGGTCGGATCGCGTTGAGCCCGGATGGCCTTAAGCACATCCAAACCGTTCTCACCTGACAACATTAAGTCAAGAAGGACCGCATCTGGCCTGCGATCTCGAATCGCCTGAATTGCCAACGGGACCGTTGAAACGATCTCGCACTTGATTTCTTGATCCGACAAGCCTTCTAAAATAGCATTTGCTAGGCTGGGATCGTCCTCCACCAAAAGTATGTTTATGGCCATCGGTTAAGCACTTTGGACTTCGACTTTCTGTATTGGTTTGACGGTCCTGGATTGCAAGAGGGCGGCTGCATAACCAACCAAATCGCCACGCTCCTTGGCATGACTGAGCATTGCCTCGAAATCCTCCGATGCCTCCGCCAATTCAAGCAAGGAAGGAGCGATGCCAAAGGGTCGCATTCCCCGAGGCATCTTCTTGATCAAAAATTGCAGGGCCTCGGCTGGTCGGCCAACGCGCGTGAGCAAGTCAGCGTACGTTTCAATCGCGACTGTGCCATGCTCCTGGGGATCAAGCGACTCCGCCTTTTGTAGGAACATTTTCAATGCGGAATCCACATGTTCGCTCAACAAGGCTCGAAACATGCCAAGCGACATTGGGTAGAGGTCCGCAAAAGGCTCTTCACTCGGATATTGGTATTGCGAATGAAGCTGCCGACCATAGTGCGCCAGATCGACCGCGAGCCGCAACTGCTGCTCATTATCAAGAATTCTCGCAAAACGCACCGTCGATGACAAATGGGTTGTGTCTAAGTGATACGTTCCATCGCGAAGCAAAGTCGGTCGGGTCGACAACAGCGTCTCAAGCGAGGTTTCGGAATGTAAGGGACTTGTCCCATCGCATTTCTCCCGTCGCGCAATGTCCGATTTTAAACTGGACAATAGCTCCGCGTGGACATGTTCGACCAACGTTCCCACTGCCGCTTGCTGATCGGCTCTGCCTCGCATGGAGACCACCGAATCGAGCATGGTGATCGTATTGCAAGTGCCTCGCATTTCAAGCGACAATTTCGTTCCTCGGGCTACATCGATCGCTTCGTGAACTAGCAAACCAAGTACGGTATCTAAATTGTCTTGGGTCACCGGCACATCGCGCATCGCATCGGCAGTGGCCTGCCTGTCTCCCACGGCCCGCAGATACATCCAACCCTCTTGTAGGTTGCCGGCTCGCATCAAGGCTGTACCAACTTCCGCGCAGGCTCCCAGCAGTTTTTTGTCCAATTGGTCCTGCAACTCAGGTGAAAGAGCTTCTTGTTGCGTTGCAACGTGTGCACCCGACAAGTCGGTATGCACAGCAGGCAGCCCAAGCTCGATGCGATGAAGCATTTTCAATGCTTCAAAGAGTTCCGGATACCTAGCGTCGCGTCTCATTGCATTGGCGAGCAATTGCGCCGCGGCCGCTGGACCACTCTCGAGTACAGTCTTTTCCAGGGAATCAAACAGGTCGGTTGTTTTCAATTTGGTTTATCAACGCATAGGGGAATTAAAAGGATACAAGCAATTTCGGTTGGTCAAAATCCCAACCCGATGCGTAAGCGAGGGACAATTCCGCAGGTCCCTCACTTACGTATCGGGTTAGGATTGGTTGTATCGGGTTAGGATTGGTTGTATCGGGTTAGGATTGGTTGTATCGGGTTAGGATTGGTTGTATCGGGTTTGGATTGGTAGCTGGAGGGCGAGGCTCCTGCCGAGCCGGCGCCGCCATGGTTCGGCAGGAGCCTCACCCTCCCAAGTAACTAAAGTATCGCCAATGGATTTCGAGGTTGTTCCAGTGTACCGCGCGTTACGCCAACGCGATTCTCGGCTTTGAGTGACTTCCAAACCGTTGGGCCGTCGATTTTCCCAGCAAGCAGGTCGCTGTAAAGTCCTAGTAGCCGAGACGTTTCGCTCGCTGTTGCATCGCGAAGCAACTCGATTCGGAAGTGCTCAATTCCCATGCGGATCAGCTTGGGAGTTGCCTCCGCCCCGCTTTGAGCATGTCCATTGTAAAGCGTGTTCCTGCAGCCGATATCGGCGTGGAGCACGTGCTCGACCCCTAACCGGTCCCGCAGCTTGACCTCATGCCGATCGCATGGGCGGCCGCAATTGGATTTGTTGGTGCCAGGAGACATGACGGTGCAGAACACGCAATGCTCCATGTGAAACATCGGCATATGCTGGTGGATGACCACTTCCAGCCATGAACTCGGCAACGCTTGAACCAATTCCGTCAATTGGTCGCGATTCAAATCGTAAGAGGCCGTGATGCGTTTCAGTCCTCGAGACATCAACCATTGGGCCGTCAGCGGATTGGTGACGTTTAAGGAAAAGTCCCCAATGGCCGGAATTTCGTGTTCGCTCGCAAAGTCTAGGGCCGCCAGATTGCGAACCAACCAACCGTCAGCACCATGCTTCGCAATCGCCTTGAATAGACCTTGTTCGCCGGGCTTCTGAATTCGGAGTGTTGCGATATAAATCTCAGCCCCTGCATCACGCGCGGCAGCCACCGCGTCGCGGTATTCACGAATGTCTTGAAACTCAACGTAGATGGTCTTCTGCCCGTGAGACAGAACTTGGTGCAACTGTTGCATCGATCGAACGAGAACGTGCAATCGGTCGTGTTCATTGGGGATTTTAGGGACGCAATCCAGAGTCGACAACATCCGCTGAGAAGCACCGTGTGGCGAAATGGTCCGGCTGGGAACTTCGGTTCGTTGGCGATCAAGCTCGGAGACGAGGTTCTTTCGCAGTTCACCGAGTATGCTAAGTGGAACCATGGGGTTGCCAATGAGATTGGCCTTTAGCGAGCGCAATTCGTAAGGTGTGTTTCCCAATCGCGACAACTGTTTTCGGAGGTCGACTTCCGTGATCGAGTGTTTCCTGGCTTCCTCAGGAACGTGTTCCACTTCCAACCGCACCGAGTGCTCTACCTCGGTGCCGCGGCTCCAAGTCGCTACGGCTTCGATCGGAGTGCCAACTTCGATTCGAAGGGCCAGGTCGACCGGGATTTTTCTTGTGAACTGTTCCGATGCGAAGCTCGCACGCAATCGCTTGCTCAATTGCGGAGAATCGGTTTGCCAAATGGCTTGGCCGGTTTTGACCTCGACGTTCTTGAAGAGTCCATTCTGAAACGCCAATTCGACACGCCCCATCGATGGCAGATCGGTTGCGGAACCATCGACATAAACTTGAAAGATTCGACCGCCCATTTCCGTTCCAGAAATGCGGTCACCTTGCAATACGACACCGTCTCCTTTGATCAACGGTGCCTCGAGATTGACCAACAATCGTTCGCCTCGCATAGTGATTACTTTTCCAACGCGGACACCTTGCTTGGCACTGGTGATACCGGGCACAAGCCTTTTGTGATTGCAACCTTCTAGCCAACCCGGCGAAAATCCACGCGAGAAACTCATCTCCATTTCACGCTTGGCTTGATCGGTCCACTCGATTTGCTGGCCTGTCATGGCGGAATCGATGGCTTTGCGATAGTGGCCAACTATGTTTGCCACGTATTCTGGCGTTTTGAGCCTGCCTTCGATTTTGAGTGAGCAGACACCTGCGTCAATGAGATCAGGAATGAGAGCGTATCCGGCTAGATCTTGCGGGGACAGAAGATATCGATTGTCTCCTAAATCGCGATAGGTGCCGTCACAGATTAGGTCATAGTTGAGTCGACATGCCTGTGCGCACTGGCCACGGTTAGCGCTGCGGCCCCCCAACGACTCGCTGGTGAGGCATTGCCCGCTATAGGAAACGCACAAAGCACCATGCACAAACGTTTCGACCGGCATGCTGGTCGCGGCAGTGATTTTTCGGATCTCATCGATGGATAGTTCTCTCGCCAAAACCACTCGATCCACCTTGAGCGATTCAATGGCTTGGATTGCTTCGGCTGAAACCATGGTCATTTGCGTGCTGGCATGGACGCTCAACTCTGGGCAGATTTCATGGATCAGCCGGACAGCGCCGAGATCTTGGACGAGCACAGCGTCGACGCCGGCGGACGCAATTTCGGCCACATGTTTTTCGAATTGCGACAGTTCGTCTGTGAATACAAGCGTGTTCAGAGTTACGAAACCAGCGAGTCCACGTCGGTGGAGCAGTCGCATGAGGCTTGGAAGGTCCTCCAAAGAGAAATTGACCGCTCTGGCGCGAGCGTTGAAGCCGGATTCGAGCCCGAAATAGACGGCATCGGCCCCATTTTCGATGGCGGCATGAATACATTCCCAGTTTCCTGCCGGGGCTAGCAGCTCGGGCGCCAGCCTCGCGGAGGAGGATTCTTTTGTCATTTCAAAGATCTTTTGTAGTGAAAAGCCGAAACTTCCGCAGGGTAAACCTGCGGGATTCAAAGCACTAGTCTACTTTGGGCGACTAGAATCGTCGAGCTTCGTTGCAGATCATTCCATGTGCCGTTCACCTAGAATCCCAGCAAATGCTGACGAGCGGACGGCACGACGGAGCGTGCCTGCTACTTTCCGCGCGAATCTTAAAGCGGAAATGAATTTCCGCACTCCAAAAATGTCATTTTTCGCGCGATTTCGCAAAGCTTTTGAGTTACGATGCGAAGTCATCCAATCTCTTCTAAACAACACTTGACTTGCCAATTCTCAATTGATCTGTGAACCAGTATGAATTCAACCTCCGTGGGAGTTCAGGAACGGCTCCCGAACGGGGCTCATTCGAAAACGAATTGGATTTGGGGCCCCATCGGAGTGTTCAAGCTTGAGCTGGTTAGGACGCTGACCTTCGGGCGAATGATGACTTGGTGCCTGATGGCACTATTCCCACCCACTTTGATTGGAATCGCAAGCTGGCAAATTGGTGGACGCAGCTCCATTGGCGCAGCCGAAATGAACTTCGGCTACGTTCTGATATTGTTTTTATTGATTCCGCAAGTGGTAACAGTATTGGGGTTGCTCCTTTGGGCAACGCCGATTGTTCATTCCGAGTTGGAGGCGCAGACTTGGGTCTATGCAGTGGTGCGACCCGGTGCACGTCGAGCGGTATTGCTTGGGAAATATTGCATTGCAGTCCTATGGGCATTTTCCAGCGCGACTGTTGCCGTGACTCTGGCCATTCCATTTGCTTCCGTGACATATCCAATTCAAACATGGGGTGTCCTTTGCTTTTTAAACCTTATCTCAGCCGTTTCGTATGCTGCGCTCTTTGCAACCATCGGAACGTTGATGCAGAAAAGAGCGATGGTGACAGCGTTCCTGTACGGCATATTCGTCGAAGCCATCTTGTCCACGTTGCCTGCAACCATCAATCAGCTAACCGTAAGTTTTCGTTTGAGGTCCATTTTGTTCCAGCTGCTCGATTTGAAACTGGAAGTCGCCGCGGAGATGGGGCGGTTCTTCGATACCAGTACAAGCGTGTCGGTACATCTGATCTGCTTGGCCTTGTTCACCGCCGTTTTGCTGGGTATTTCGCTTTGGCGAGTCGAGGCAAGTCAGTTCGTTTGGCAGTCGGAAGTCTAACTCTTTTCATCCGACAGGTTTTCCACCATGCCAGGACCGTTGCTTTCGGATTCTTACGCAAGGCTTACCCGTCGGTTTCAAGCGGTCTTTACCGCATCTTCATCATCTAAAAAAATTTTCTTAAGTCGCGAATCCGTTTTCGAATTTGACTTAAGAGCTAGCATTCATAGAATCTTCGACCGTCGAGCTGGAGGACGGTTGAAAGCAAGTTGTCGGATGCTAGGGATTGAAACACCCCTAGTCAGACCGCAATGCGCTCAATCGCCCCATTGGCTTAGGCTCAAATAGGATGGTTCCTGTTTGGAAAGGAAACTGCGGGTGAATGATTTCTCATCCGCAGACTCGCATGGTCTAGGAGTTTGCGATGAAAATAGCGCACGAAGTTGCTATGTTCGATGGTTCGGTCGCCGATTCGGTGGAAACCAGGTTGCGTCAGAGGATTGGCAAAGAACGGATGGATCTTTGGTTCGGTGGTGATGCCAAATGGACTCAGATCGGCCATAATGTGATTGGCATCGAGGTTGCCAGTTCCTTCATCGCTGATTGTGTTTCGAAAATGTTTCGAGACGATCTTCAAGCCGCGGTAGTGGAAGCCGCTGGCAATCACTTCGGATTTCAAATCTCGGCCGCTTCCCCGTTAGACGCGACAAGGTCACAAGGCGAAAAGCCAATCCATTCCCTGCAAGACGGTTCCGTGCTCCTTTCCAATCCGCTTCATCTCGCGAAAGAAACCAAAGCACCGCTTGATCATCAAGTGGCGCGGAAGCGTGAACGCGCGATGGTGGATCCTGCGACGAGTCTGCGACTTGTGCGGAGCGCCGCCGGTGACGACACGCGTCGGGGCGAGGCTGAAGAGCCAGTCCGCGCATCTGTCGACGTTCAAGTCGATCGATTGATGGAGTTGCGTCGAGAAAACGAACGACGTTGGGACGAATTTGTTGCGGGCGATCATAACCGCTTGGCTTACACCGCGGCTGAGATGGTCTTAGAACGACCGGGCCAGATCAACCCATTGCTTATCCACGGTCCGAGTGGAACCGGCAAGAGCCATCTGGCGATTGGTTTAGCGCACCAGTTGAGGATGGCCTATAGGATGCGACGCGTCCTGGTTTTGACGGCCGAGCAATTCACGATTGAGTATACCGAGAGCGCGCGTGGTGGCGGTTTTGCTAATTTCCGCCGCAAGTACCGAGATGTCGAAGCGATCGTGATCGACGATATCCAGTTCTGCTTGGGTAAAGCAGGAACGTTGGTTGAGCTTCGTAATACGATTGATATGTTGTTGCGAGATAGACGGCAGGTTGTTCTAGTTGCAGACCGAGGTCTAAATGAGCTATCTGGTCTCGGTGCAGATCTCTATGCAAGATTGTCTGGTGGGATGGCTTGTGCTATCGATCCGCTCGACGCCAAGACTCGCGCCGAAGTCCTCAAACGGATGTGTATCAGGTCGCAAGTGGACCTTTCCAACTCCAGTCTTCAGACGCTTGCAGAACAATGCTGTGGAGATGCGAGGGTTTTGCAAGGAGTAACGCATCGTTTGGTTGCACAGCAACGTGTAATCGGGCGTCCATTGACGGACGAAGAAGCGGCTCGATGCACTCTGGATTTGATTCGCGCGAGTCACCCGATCGTTCGCATGAATGATATCGAAAAAGTGGTTTGTGAGGCGTTTGGACTCGAAGTCAAAACACTTCGAGCCAAGAGCAAGTGTCAGAGTGTGAGCCAACCGCGAATGTTGGCCATGTTCTTGGCTCGCAAATACACGCGGACAGCCTTATCGGAAATTGGAGACTTCTTTGGCAACCGACAGCACTCAACGGTCATCTCCGCTCAGAAAAAAGTGGAGAGCTGGATCAAGGCTGACGAACTCATCGGTTGCGGGCGAGGTCAAGTTGCCGTTCGCGACATGTTGAAGAGCTTGGAAGCAACGTTGCAAGTAGGTTAAGCAAGGTCGACAGACAACTCTTGCCGGAAGTTGGAGCTGAATTCGCAAGATTTCTGGGATTCAAAGAATTCTCTCGAATTCGGTTACGGTAGGATAGGATCTGGCTTTCGCCTGTGGTCGCTCTATATTCGCTTTTCGATGAGTGGCTATTTGTTTTCGATTTCAAGTTTATGTGAGACTTTCATGCGTTTTCGTTTGTTTTTTGCGTTGGCAACTGTCGCGAGCTTTTGCATGGGGCTGCTTGTCGCTAACGTTTGCGTTTTTGCAGAGGAAGCGAATTGGTCCCAGTTCCGCGGGCCATCCGGTGAGGGGCTAGCCAATGCTCAATTGCCAACCGATTTGGCAAACAAATCAAACCACCTGTGGTCGACTAAGACGAAGGGGGTGGGGTGGTCGTCTCCAGTGGTGTCCAACGGCCAAGTTTGGTTTACATCCGCCGTCACCAAGGAGGCAACTGCTGCGCAGATCGCTGCCAAGCTTGCTGGCGTCCAATTCGCTCAGATCAAAACATTGGCACAGTCCGTCGAATTCCATGCGATTTGTTTGGATGTTGCGACCGGCCAATTGATCCACGACATTGTACTTTCTACGGTGGAAAATCCGGAGCCGATTAACCCAATGAATTCGTACGCATCGCCAACGCCAACGATCGTGGGCGAACGAGTCGTGTGCCACTTTGGGAATTACGGAACTTGGTGCTTAAACACTCAGAACGGCCAAACTCTTTGGTCCACAAAGCTTGTGGTGGATTACAGCGTTGGGCCCGGCAGTTCGCCTATCGTGGTTGGTGACAAAGTCCTTTTGGTCTGTGACGGAATCGATTTGCAGTTTGTTGCAGCCCTTTACCTTCAAGACGGTAGGCAGGCATGGAAGACGGACCGTCCTGAAATTCGATCGAAGAATGGAGAATTCCGAAAGGCTTATAGCACACCGCTGATCCTGCAGATCCATGGTAGACCAATGGCGATCATCCCAGGAGCGCAGTGGACCGTGGCCTACGATCCGGACAATGGGAATGAGATTTGGCGAGCTGATTGCGGCGATGGCTTTTCCACGACACCGATGCCCATTTTTGAAAGTGGATTGGTCGTCATGTCGACCGGTTATACGAAACCTGAATTCGTGGCCATTCGACCCGATGGAACGGGGGATGTTTCCAAGACACACATCGCATGGCGGGCCAATCGTGGCGCGCCCACTATGTCCAGTGCGGTGGCACGAGATGGGGATATGATTGCGATCAGCGATGCTGGCATTATCACTCGCTACGACGCCTTGACAGGAAAGGAAAAGGCTCGCAATCGAATCGGCGGGAATTTCTCTGCTTCGCCGATCCTTTCGGGACAGAACCTATACTTTTCCGATCGAAAAGGGGTTGTCACAGTCGTGAAAGCGGACAGTGAATTGAGCGTCGTTTCGAAAAACGACTTTGGAAGTCCAATTCTGGCCAGTCCTGCCGTGATCGGTAACGACTTGATCCTACGCACCGAGGAATCGGTCATCCGCATCACTTCGAAATAAACGGGCTCCGATGTCGGGGTTTGTTTTCGGTTATATTAGGGCGTGAATCAAAGGGATAAAGTCAAGTTAAGGTAGGTTCAATAGACAATAATCCTAGTTTATTGGGTGATGATCCATGCAAATCCTTTGTGCCGAGAATAGCCAAGTTACCTTCACTGGGATTTCTATCCTGCTGGGTGTTGAAGGCTTCAAGCACGTTTTCTCTGCTACCAACTATGCGCAGATTAATGAGCGACTAGCATCGGAACCCATTGATTTGTTGATCACTGAATTGCGGTTTGAAGACGAAGAACTGTTGGACGTTGCAGGGGAAATCCGCGAGACTTGGCCGGGAACAAGGATTCTGGTCTACACGCATCAGGAAAATCCGACTTTTTTAGCCCGTGCGGCCGCGTGTAAGGTATTTGACTTTGTTTTAAAGAAAATGAGCACTTCCTGCTTGCTGCGGTCGGTGACCGAGGCCCCGAGTGGCGTCGCTCCACCGGAGTCCCTTTTGACGATGGCTACGAAGTTCCTTTCGCATTCAGAACATGCGAGCAATCCGCACACAGCCCACTTAACCAAGCGGGAATTGCAGATTTTGACGCACTTGGCACTCGGCTTAAGCAACCGAGAGATCAGCAGTCTTCTATCCATTAGTTTGGAAACCGTCAAAGAACATGTCCAAAATGTGCTTCGCAAACTGAAGGCCAACGATCGAACGGAAGCGGCGGTTTGGGCGTTGCGTAAAGGGGTTCCCACCTTGAAATTGCCTTAGACGGCACAGGCAACAAAAGTAGCAGGCACGCTCCGTCGTGCCGTATGCTCGTCAGCATTTAATGGGATTCGGGGTGGACGGCACATGGAATGTGCCTACTACTTTGACGCCAAATCTAGGGGAAAGGAAAAAATCTCGGATAATCTTCTCCTGGCTGAGGGGGGAAGCGTCGAGACGCGACTTTTAGGACATCATGACCGTTGCCGCAATGAGATCCCCCATGGTTGGCCAATTAAAGGCAAGTATCGATTGGGCGGAGGCCCTTGAAATAAACCAACGTTGGTTGGCAACCGTGGTGCATGCGCGTCTTGCTGACCGCCAGGCGGCGGAGGATGTTTTGCAAGAAGTGGCTCTGGCCGCTATCCGTCAAACGTCTAAGCCGACCGATCCGACCAAGGTTGCTCCGTGGTTGTATCGAATTGCATTGCGGAAAGTGATCAATCACCATCGATCGGCAGGACGTCGTCGAAAATTGATCGAGGGTGCGATCGCTAGGGGGCGAGCTGTCGAACAAACGGCGGAACTCGCTCCTGGCGAATGGCTGATGCAGGTGGAACGGAAGCAAAGTGTCAAGGACGTTATGCATCGGCTGGATCCTCAGGACAGACAAATACTCATGCTCAAGTACACGGAAGGCTGGGGGTACCAGGAACTTTCGGAACATCTTGGAATTACCGTTAAGACAGTCGAATACCGGTTGCTCAAGGCACGCAAAGCGCTTAGAGCACTTTTAAATAATGTGGAATGAAGTCAATAGAAAATGATTACTCGAGATCAAATTCAATCGGTGGTGGACGGAGAATGCTCCGATGCATTGCGAACCGCGCTGCTTCGCGAAATAGAATCGAAGCCAACAGAATGGCGAACTTTGGCCTTGGCACTTCTAGAAGAGCAACAATGGTCCAGGCAAATTGCTGCCCTTGGAAGTGACCATGGTTCATCCCACATCATTCCCTCGTCAGCTTCTTGGTCGCTCGACGCTGCAAGCGTTGAATTGCCTGGTCGTTTGAGCCGGGGACCGAGTTCAGGGACTTTTCCATGGATGACAGCATTCGCGGCAAGTCTGTTGTTCGGTTTGGGTATTTTTGGCGGTTCCTATTTGCCAAACTTGAGGTCTTTGGATTCGGAGGGTGGGGATACAATAGCTCTCGCAAAAAATCCAATTGGAACGAATCAAGCCGAGTCAATCGATGAGTCTTCCATGCGTGTCGGCAATTTGGACACAGATCTGAAGATGTTGGTTTCCGGTCCCAACAAGGAAACGGCAGAGATCCCCATTTATGATCTCAAAGCGATGGACCACGACGTTATTGTTGCGCGGGAGTTGTACGAAGTTGCGAGGATCAATCAACGCCTTCGCAAAGAGGGTTTTGAGCTCGATGTAAGGCCCGAATACTACACTGGAAAACTAAACGATGGACGGCAGCTCATTGTTCCCGTAAAGCATGTCGGTTTCAAACCGTATGGTCTATAGCGTCTGGTTTTCCCAGTTCGATTGATTTGATATGGCTATTTCTAAGTAGAAAAAAGGAATTCGAAAATGAAAAGACGATTGGAATGGTTTATTGTCCCTTGCGTGGCCACCATGTTTGGAGGAAGTGCCTTGAGCTTGAAGGCCCAGGATCCACCAAAGGTGAGAGTGAATGTGGTGCATGCTCAAGTCCAAGGGGATATTGATGCCAAGAGCATTCGAGACAAAGTCGCCAAGGAACTGGAGGGGGCAGGTATGCCCGAGGAGGCGAAAGCCCGGATCCTGAAAGAGGTCGAAGAGGCTTTGAGCAAAGTCAAAGACGCCGGCAAGAAGGCCAAGAAAGCGATCGTCAAGGGAGTCGAAATCGAGTCCTCTGAAACGAAGGCCGAAGACGCTAAGGCGGATGTTAGGGAAGCGACCATTGTAATCCAGAACAAATCGCATTCTCCGAACACACCACATGCTTTTACGACTCAAATCTTCCGTGATCCCAAAAACGATGGATATCGGATCGGTATTCAATGCAGTCAAACCGAAACCGAGCAAAGCGATACGGACAAGGATGCAACCAAGGATAAACCTGGTCTCGAAGTAAAAGCCGTCATGGACGACTCACCGGCAAAGAAAGCCGGCATCGAAGAAGGAGACATTCTGGTCAGTGTCAACGGTTCCAAAATCACGAAGATTGCGGACCTGACCAGCGCCGTGCAAGAGGCCGGCAAAAAGGATAAAGACCTTACTATCGAACTGAAACGCAACGAAAAAGTCGTTAATGTTACGGTGAAGCCTACGAAAATGAAGTCGTCGGATATCGAACTGGAGAATATTCAACTTTCGCTTCCGACGGGTGGCTTTGTTTTTGACAATCAGGACGCCGTCAAATCCTTTCAGGATCAAATGAAGAAATGGACCCCGGAAAATATGCCAAAGGGAGGCGCTCAGGTTTGGAATTTTCAAAGCGATTCGGGAAGTCTCATGAAAGATATCGAAGAGCTAAAATCCGAATTGGCTGAGTTGAAGAAGATGATCAAAGAATTGGTCGACAAAAAGTAGGGGTTGCAGAACGTCAAGCGTGGCATTACGAATGGTTTACGTAGCTGAGCGAGGCCCTCGCTCAGTTGTTGCATCCAGCGAGCGAAGGGCCTCGCTCGGTTACAATTGTCGTCTTTTGCACAGCAAAAGTGCGTAAACGCGGCACCCTTTCGCAGAGCGAAAGGTGACAATGAAAGCACCATGACAAAATCCTACGAAGTTCTCCCAGGTCAGTCCGTCGAGTTGCTTAAAGAGTTGCATATCTTAACTCGCGACGGAAAGATGAATCAGGATAGCCGTCGCAAGCTCAAGCAGGTTTTTCACTTATTTCAGTTCATTGAACCATTGCTTCGAGAGACACTGGCAGAGCACGCCGATCTAACTCTGGTCGACCACGGGGCCGGCAAGTCCTACCTGGGCTTCTTGCTCTACGATTTGTTCTTCAAAGAATTTACTAAGCAAGGCAAAATATGGGGTATTGAAAGGCGAGAGGATCTGGTCACTAGGTCGCAGGATCTGGCAGAACGGCTTGGCTTCGTTGGCATGTCCTTTCTCAATCTGTCGGTTGACGATTCTCTGTACTCCGACGTATTGCCAGAGCGTATTGATGTCGTAACCGCATTGCACGCCTGCGACACTGCCACCGACGATGCTATTCGCTTTTCCCTGAAAAAAAACGCGAAGCACATCGTGCTTGTCCCATGCTGTCAAGCGGAAGTGGCTAGTATCTTGCGCAAGCGCAAGAATATCGCTCTAAAAAAATCGGTCGTATCTGAACTTTGGCGGCATGCGTTGCACACACGCGAGTTTGGCAGCCAGATCACCAACGTGCTGCGCTGCTTGCAATTGGAGTCGCATGGCTATCAGGTCAACGTTACCGAGTTGGTGGGTTGGGAGCATTCGATGAAGAACGAACTCATCATCGCCAGCTACAAGAATCTTCCCCGCAGCTCCGCCTCTCAACGGCTCACCGAACTACTTGAAGTGGTTGGATTAGAAGAAATGAGCGAGCGCTTTTGTTAGGGTTCGATCGACCTTGTCCAGCCAATTCACGACTCGGGAGGGTGAGGCGGTGAGGCTCCTGCCGAACCAATGCAGCGCCGTGACTCGGGAGGGTGAGGCTCCTGCCGAACCATGGCGGCGCCGAGACTCGGGAGGGTGAGGCTCCTGCCGAACCATGGCGGCGCCGAGACTCGGGAGGGTGAGGCTCCTGCCGAACCATGACGGCGCCAGCTCGGCAGGAGCCTCGCTCTCCCGTTGTTTTTCAATCGATTAGGTATTGCAAAGATGTATACAGGGGTGGCCACGCCCCCTCGTCCATTCAGGTTGGCAACCTTGGCATCTATGAATCCGGTAGATTCGATTCTGATGAATAGTCCGACAGAAAGACTGTGGAATAGCTCCGTTCGTTGAAAAACGTAGACTTTTTTCCGGATTTGATTAAACTTGACGCTCTTACACCTCTTAAACCATTGCCCGATTTGAATCTGTTTTTACTGGCAGTTAATCTACGATGATTCCATCTTTGCCACGTCATCAAACCAAAGCCTCCTTTGCGGATGTTTGCACTTTGGAGTCCCTTTTTCGTCACAAGGTGATTGCGAGCAGTGTTTTCCTTTTAGGGCTAGCATTGACCTTTATTTTTCTCTTCGCTCGCGACCGATCCTTTGAGTCGATCGCACGCGTTTTCATTCGAACCGGCAGAGAATCGGTAGCAGACGCATCAACCACCGTAACTGGCCAAACGCTGCCGATAAGTGATGCTCAAAAACGGGAAATGCAGTCCGTACAAGACATCTTGCGCAGTCAAGTAATGTACGAGACCATTTTGGAAAAAGTGGGCATGGAACAAGTCCTGGATTATTCGGACGAGTTTACCGAGGACAACGCCCCGTCGCCTTGGGTTCAGAATCTCAAGAAACGCGTTTCGGAGCTACGGGCTGCTCTCGCCACGGTCCGACTGGCGGACCCCGAAAACCGGCGCGCCAAAGCCTTGGAATTGTTGTCGAAACATATCAAAATTTCCGCCGAAGAAAACTCGAACATCGCATCGATTCGCGTTCGCTCGGAGTCGCCGAAATTGTCGCAACAAATTGGCGAAGTCATCCTAAATCGTTTTCGCGAACTGCACCGCGATGCACACCGAGCGCCGGGAGAGTACGGTTTCTTTACGGAACAACTGGACATCGTGAAACAACAATTGGATGAAGCCATGTGCAAGATGCGCGATTCAAAAAACGCTTCGGGCTTCTCCTCCATTGCCGATCAAAAGTTAGTTTTGACGGAGCGCATGAAGGGAATCGACGTAGGAATACTGGCCTCCATGAGCGACATGAAAGGTACCGAAGCCAAGATTGGAGAAATGGAAAACACGCTTGATTCTCTTCCAGAGCGGGTTCTGGCCACGGAAGTAGACGGCCTGACGAATACCTCCAAGGACGAAATGCGAGGACGACTCTACTCATTGGAAGTGGAGCATGCGGAACTCCTGGCACGTTATACTCCAACCAATCCGCTGGTGGTTCTTAAGAAAAAGCAGATGGCAGATGCTCAAAAGCTGTTCGGCAACGAGGAAGTCGCTTCTCAAAAAACGATGGCGGTGAACAGCACTCGCCAAGAAGTAAGAGTACAGCACCTACTTTCGAAAGCGGATGGAGCGGGGGTCGCCGCTCGGGTCGCGGAACTTGAAAGACAACGCCTTACGTTGCTTGAGGAAATTCGCGAAGTGAATCGCAAAGAGCTTGAACTCACGACGTTGCAGCGCGAAATTGACATGTTGGATTTGAAGTTTCGCAAGTACTCGGAAAGTCTCGAGCAAGCCCGCATTGATGAAGCCCTTCAACGCGATAATCTATCGAGCATCAATGTCATTCAACCTCCAACCTTCAACGATGACCCAATTGACTTGAGCAACAGCATCATTGCGGTTATCGGTTTCGTGGGGTCCCTTTTGGGAGCGATCGGTATGGCTTTCGGATGTCGCTACTTGCGCAACGATTTGGCGACGTCGGAAGATGTGGAACGGGAGTTGGGTCTGCCAGTGCTAGGTGCCATTCCAGCTTCCCGCCAAAAGAAAGTACAGTTCAACTAACCCCATTGATCACCCCGCATTTCGATGAGTCCTTGCGATGAATAACGCGATTGCGAATAACGAAAGTTCCGCCGAAGGAAAAAAGGAAATGGCTAACGGGAAAACCCGAGTAAGAAAACCACCTAGAACTCGACATGTATTACCAAGTCGACATTTCCGATCGTTAGCAAGTCGACTCTTGGCACTCCGTGAAGTGGGTACCCATAAGACCATTGGGATTGCAAGCTGTGGCTCAAACGAAGGGAACTCAACCGTCGCTAGCAATTTGGCTGTCGCAATCAGCCATGCAGTCGAGGGTGAGGTTCTCCTGATCGATTGTGTGGAACCTGTCCGGCGAACGCTTGGACCAGGCTGGTTTGATTTCGTTTTCGGAAATGCGGATTTAATCGATGTGGTGAGGGAGACCGAGACGCCGAGACTTAGTACGATTTCGGCTGGAATTGTCCTTCAACCCGGCGAAGGAACCTACAATCGAGATCGACTGGTGAATATTTGTCAGCTTTTGAAAGAGCGATTCGAATTTATTCTTTTCGACCTTCCTTGCGCAGAAGATCTGACTGGATGCTTTCCCATTGCTCGTGTGTTGGATGGTGTTATTTTGAATATCAAGTCCGGCAAAATTAACTCGGGCCGTGCGATTCAATTGCGAAACGAATTTCAAATGCAGGGGGCCAATGTTCTGGGAGTCGTATTGAATCAAACGCAGTCGTATGTCCCGAGCTTTCTTAGGATGCTGTTGCGAACCAAAGATTCCCATTCGTAACGAAAGCATCCATGAAAAACGCTGAGGTCCATAGCAATCGAGATCGTTTGCTTTTGATGACTGTTCCGCTCGTCATGGCGGTTTCCGCAGTCGGAGGAATCGCCATTGGCCCACTGAGACACACTGGATTGCTTTGGATATTAACACTCCTGATTGCCTGTGTCCTTATTCCGTTGAAGGGCTTGAGGACAATTACCTTTCCCTGGTTGGCTTGGCTGCCTTTGTATTTGTTCCTCGGCTTCTCACTTGCCTGGACCGAATTTGACTGGCGAAACAATATTCAGCTTTTCGTACAAATGTGCGTTTACCCTTTGATCGGTATCATCGCTTCGTACACCATTCGGAGCGAAGAAGAGCTGGAGAGTTACAACTTCCTTTACATCCTGGCGACCATTTTGATCGGTCTATTCTGCGTTTATTACACCATCGGACCTGGCAAATCGAGCAACACCAGCGATGGCGCACTCTATAACGGATTTGCAGAAAGACCGGCCGCGACAAGTCTGATTGTCATTGCGTCCCTCTTTCTCGCTCAAATTCACAAAATTCCAAAAACCGCAATCGTCATGTGGGGACTCTGCTTCGGAATCTGCATACTTTCGGCAAGTCGGATGGCTACCGTGGTGCTTCTGTTGCTCTGGATGATTCATCCACAACTCGCCAGCTTGAAAACGCGGTTGCTAATGATGGTCTTGGCAATGATCTTAGGGGTTGCCGCGTTTAACACATCGATCATTCAAGATCGGTTCTTTACCAAGAAGTATGGTTTTTCAGGAACTGGGACAATGGAAGATGTTTTTTCGGGGAAGTTCGATAGCGCGGGTCGATTCCAAGCCTGGCCAATTATCCTGGAAAAATCTGGCGAAGCGCCGTGGTTTGGGCATGGTGTTGGACAATCGGCACCGTTTGTTTATAGCGTCTGGGCACCGATGGATAAACCTCACAACGAGTATTTGAAAATGCTCTACGACGGAGGATACATCGGTTTAGGTCTGTTTGTACTCGGCCTTGTCCTAACCCTTGCCAACCTTTACCGTATCCTTCGTGCCACCAAGAACCGCAACTGGGCAACGTCCGCGGCAATCATGGGGTGGATTGGACTCATCTTAATGGCGATCGTCGATAACCCGCTGGTCTATGGAAACAACTTCATGCACCCTCTTTTCTTCTTGGTGGGCGCGGCAAACGGAATATCCATGAACATTCTTTCGCAGGATTCAACGGACGTGCCTGACGACGAGAACAGCACCCATTCCGTCATGAATGCACCCGGACGTGAAGTCTTGAAACCCATCTTACTGCGGTAAAATCCGATTGATGTCACGTGTGGAAAAACCAATCAAAGTGCTGGTTGTCGGTCAAACGCCACCTCCCTTTCACGGTCAATCGGTCATGATTCAAATGTTGGACGATGGGCCAATCGCCGGAGTGCAGGTCCACCATCTTCGAATGGCTTTTTCCAGCAGGCTCGACCACGTGGGGCGATTCCAAATGGGAAAGGCTTTTCATCTTCTCTATCTCATTGTGGCTATCTACTGGATGCGTTTTCGTTACCGAATTCGCGTTTTGTATTACCCCCCCACCGGTCCTAATCGAATTCCGCTCATTCGCGATACGCTACTCCTCCTTTCCACTCGATGGCTGTTTCATCGAACCGTTTTTCATTTTCAAGCGAGTGGAGTAAGCGAGTTGATAGCTCGGCTACCGAGTTGGCAACAGTTTTTTATAAGACGAGCCATGTTCAAGCCGGACGCGGCCATTCAGTTGTCGGAGTTGACGGTTGCCGATGCGCGTTTCTTTCGAGCGAAGCATATCTACTTCGTGCCTAATGCCGCAGAGGACTATTCGCAATCCATTTCCCGTAGGCAGGCCACGGCAAAAATTATCGAGACATGCCGCATTTTGTACGTCGGTACCGTCTGCGAGGAAAAGGGAATACTTTATTTATTGGAGGCATTGGGGAAGCTGCGTAAGGATTCCTTAAAGATTCATCTGGACATCGTTGGCGGGTTTCAACCATCGGACTTTGAAGATGTAGTCCGAACTCGAATGAATGCGTTAAATCTCAATTCCGTCGTTACCATTCACGGCCAAAAAACTGGGAATGAAAAATGGAAGATGTTTGCCGATGCAGACATCTTCTGTTTCCCCACTTTTTATCCCTCCGAGGGCTTTCCGTGCGTTCTTGTCGAGGCCATGTCGTTTTCGCTCCCAATGGTTTCAACCCATTGGCGGGGTATTCCGTCGATTGTCGACGAAGGAAAAACCGGGTTTTTGGTGCAAACCAAGAATTCTGACTCACTTGCCTTAAGAATTGAGGAACTGGTTTCAGATCGAGAATTGCGGACGGAAATGGGACTCCAAGCAAGGCTTCGTTACGAACGCGAATTCACTCGTCCAAAGCATCTAGAGTCCTTGGCTAGAGTATTTGCGGCTGTCGTTCTGTAACGTTTTCGGGATCCAGCAAGGATTATTCATTAGCCGTTTGGCGCTAGCCACGGTTGTCCGCTGAAAAGAGAAATACCCCGGCCTGTTGCAGTGAGGCGGACACTACAAACAGGCCGATGGGGTACCTCTGCAGTCGGCGTACCGACGCAAAACAAAATGGCTGCAAATCTTCAATTCAAACCATCGAGAGCGTGGAGGCGCGGAATTGCTTCCACGACACTCCGACACTCAGTCGACGTTGGGTAGAACAGAGAAATTGCCCAACAAACAGGCAAAATCTCGATAATGAACTTGGAAAGCAATGTTTGTGCCAAACCCTGCAAGGATTGAAGCAATAGCAAAAAGTATGGATGACAATTGGCTTAATGACGCTAAGCTATTGGGAATTACGGTTGTCTGAAAGCTGGTTTACGATTTCCTAAGCGTGCAGTGTGCAGCTTGCAAGTCAGGCACTGCCTAAATTCGCAGCAACTGTTTCGTGAACCTCCGTGTTGGTTCGAATGTCAGATTTGCACAACCGACATCGACACGTTTCCTAATCTCGAAGTCCCAAGCTGATTTACGATGAATTCCTCTCAATCTCTGGTTCAGCCGATTCGGCCCATCACTATTTTCGACACGACCTTGCGCGATGGGGAACAATCTCCCGGTGCAAGTATGAATCTGGCGGAAAAACTAGAGGTCGCCCAAGCGTTGTCGGACCTTGGCGTGGACGTCATGGAAGCCGGCTTCCCGATCGCATCCCCAGGCGATTTTGAAGCGGTGCGTGAGATTGCGACCACCATTCGAGGGCCCATCATTTGCGGTTTAGCCCGATGCAATGACGGTGATATCGATCGGGCTTGGGAAGCGTTGCAAAAAGCCAAGCAAGCTCGGATCCACGTTTTTTTGGCCACTAGCGCCATCCATCGCGAATTCAAATTAAAGATGACCCAGGATGAAATCATCGCGAGAGCCGTCAAAGGCGTGGAAAGAGCCGTTTCCTATTGCGATGATGTGGAGTTTTCCGCGGAAGATGCTGCCAGAACCGAAATTGATTTTCTTTGCCGAGTCGTGGAAGCTGCGATTAAGGCCGGCGCGACAACCATCAATATTCCGGACACCGTCGGGTACACCACACCCAACGAAATGGTCTTGCGAATTGAATCTCTCATCAATCGTGTCCCCAACATCGATAAGGCCATTATAAGTTGCCATTGCCACGATGACTTGGGTATGGCGGTTGCCAACTCACTGGCGGCTGTCCAAGCAGGTGCTAGTCAAATCGAATGCACGATCAACGGCATAGGCGAACGGGCCGGAAACTGCTCGCTGGAAGAGGTTGTCATGGCGATGCGGACCCGAAATGACTTGTATCACACCAGCACCCGCATCGTTACCGAGCGCTTGGTGCCAGCCAGCAGACTTCTCTGCAAAATCACAGGGCTCGATGTCCAACGCAATAAAGCCATCGTAGGCCGCAACGCATTTGCACACGAAGCAGGCATCCACCAGGATGGGATGCTCAAGGACCGTAGCACCTACGAAATCATGCGGCCCGAAGATGTCGGGTTTGCCAAGACAGATCTCGTGCTTGGAAAACACAGCGGACGGGCTGCGTTGGCGGACCGCGCCAAAGAGCTGGGCTACAATCTCACCGGCGAACAGTTGCAATCCGTGTTTGAGCAATTTAAGACGCTTGCGGACAAGAAGAAAGAAATCTATGACGGCGATATTGTTGCTTTGATCCAACAACAGATTAGCGGTCCATCGCAACGAGTCTGGTCCTTAACTTCGTTCTCGGTCTCGAGCGGTACAGGCAAGATTCCGTCCGTCGAACTGACGCTGCAACATGGTGACGAGCAGTTTACCGAACGGGTGGAACAAGGGGATGGCCCCATCGACGCAGCCTTTTGGGCCGTGGAGAAGATCACTGGCATCAAAGTTGTCTGCAAGGACTTTCGCGTGCGAAGTGCCACCATTGGTCGCGATGCATTGGGTGAAGTAACGGTCGAAGTCGAGCATGAGGGGCAGCTGTACAGAGGCATGGGCGCCTCGACCGACTCGGTCGAGTCGACCATTCTGGCCATGCTCAACGCTGTGAACCGAATTGTCACGGAAAAAGCGGTGCGTTCCCAGTCCCGAGTGACGCCGCAAGACAGCTAGAAGGGGTCAGACCCAATGCCGTTGCGCCTTTTGGGCCAATAACGGTATTGTCACATGCGTGTTCCCTGTGTTTTCGTTGGTTTTGCTATGATTATTTATGCAACTTGAATCAACTGGTTTTCTAACGCTTCAAGCAGTTCTTT
>JANMLD010000187.1:0-6166 GCA_031372345.1 Pirellula sp. | reverse complement strand
ATATCATTGGTAACCTTGATCGTCGCGTCCTTTTTTGTACCGCCACCGCCACCTGCCAAAGCAGGAGCTGACAACATGGTTAAGGCACACAAAGCTAGGCAAATTCCTCTAAACATAGTTTTTCTCAATTCTTGATGTGATTTACAAAAGGTTTTTAAACAACTTTTCAACATTTGGATGCACAAACATCCGCCTATACATGCAATCTGCATCCGTGCGACGTAGGAAACAGTTCTTCGTGCGAACGTGGCCTTCGATTTGTCCCACACGCACACGCGTTGAGTTATTCCTTTCAAGACGAGTAATGAATAGCAACTCCAAACAGTTATTCCGACAAAACCTCGCCACCATTCCGTGTTAGCAAGGCCGCCAAAACATACTTGTCTATTCTGCTGGCCAAATACGATATGGATCCATCTAAACGGGCTGCATTGGCACCCGACACGTGGTAGCTTCGAATTCCGTCGAGATTCGCGTTGATTCCGCCAACGTCATGCGATACGCAATTGAGTCCATGAATCCACAGTCCTGCCAACGATTCCCGGTCCGGACTTTCTGATATGCAAACGGTGTTGCTTAGGCCATCTGTCACACTGGATAAGCGAATCGGACCCGCTGCGCGCGACACCAAGACCATGACGCCTCGATCGAAAGCTTGGGGAGGGTCAATCCCAATCACGGTTCCATTGATCCCTGCGTAATCCATATCGCCATCGAAATCGACCTGGCCACTGGGGCATCGAAAAATGGGCAGCACGGTTCGAATCGAATCGATATGCTCAGGCATATTCCAAGGTTTTTTGGGATCAAACTTTTCTTGCAAAGAGGACTGTTCAAGCCACGGCAACACGTAAAAACTCCAGGCGTAATCCAGGTCATTCGTTAACACCCGCCCCGGAGGCAAGTGCTTTTTGGCCCCTTCAAACTGAATGACCGCCTGAGCCTGGTTTCGCAGATTGTTCGAACATTGAAGACGGCGAGCCGATTCGCGAGCCGCCTGAACTGCTGGCAAAAGTATTCCAGTGAGAACACCAATGATGGCAATGACGACCAATAGCTCGACCAACGTAAAAGCATTGTTGAGCTTGAATTTTATGGAGTTCAAGTTGTTTTTGAGTGGCCCTGAAATTGACATTACGCGTCCTCAATTCTTCGAACGGAGTTCTGCAACACACACACTCTATGCGCACGGCCTACAAAACAATAGGAACGCAACCGGAACGACTAATTTCGATCTAGTGGTTGCAGCCACCTCACCAGCACGCATACAATCTTTGTCAGCAATCATAGAAGCGAAATGAGCACGACAGCAACTTGGCCGAGTGCACGCCCAATTTTCTCAACTATCATGCGGTACATCATGATCAATGTCCAAACGACATCGGACCGGAACGTTCAGGTTTGCGGTTATAGACTCAAGCACTTTCGGAAATTATTGGGATGGACGCAGGAGGAGCTGGCCCATAGGTCAGGATACTGTGACCGCCTCATACGAAAAGCCGAGAGTGGACGCTCTGTATCCCTCGAGGCCATCGAGGTAATCGCCCAGTCATTGTGTTGTTATGGGGTCTATGTCAGTGCAGAGGATTTGATCTGTTCCCCCAAAAAAACCGTGCGTCGCCTTTTGGATGCCATTCATGGTGAAGGTATTCCTTCTTTGTCGGTGGAACCGATTGCAACAGATGAAGTACTGGTCGAATGCAAAGGCAGCGAACGCATCCCCTTCGCTGGAGTATGGAAGGGGCAGGATGGCCTACAGTCGTGGCTCAACCGTCTATGCAATTCGATCGTCGCGAATGGGTTCGATGAGCAGAATCTGATGGCTGTGGACGGCAATATTGCATTTTTGCAGACACACGTCTGCCTTAGATCTGGTTCGCGAGTTTCGACACCATTGGACTTGGTTCTCCAAATGGAATTCGATCGAAGTCTTGTGCGCTCGCTTTGCGTCAAGGCAGATTCCACGGCCATTGAGGAGTTTTTCTCCCATGGTTGAGAATACCTTGATCAACCCGGTTCCCGTCGCGCTGGATCGAGTGGTTTCGCAACCTGCATTGCGAGAAGATTTTGTGACGCAGGGCAGTAGGCACGCTAGTCGGTTCCGTACCGTTGCTGGTTTGCTAGTTAGCGGTATTGGTGCGATTGTGGCTGCCCAGCTAGCTGCGGCGGATTGGCTGAGTCTCCATGGTTGGATCTCTACTTATTTTGGGTATGCGACTCTGATTTGCATTGCATGTCGACACCCGCCCAAGACTTCGATGTGCCTCGGTTTTTTCTTTGGATTCATGTCGATGGCGACGTCCTTCTGGTGGGCTGAGCAAATGCTTGCGTATTCATTGAATACGCAAGGGTTCATTCCCAGAGCAGTCTTCGTCGGTTTGATACTATGGGAGTCTATCCCCTTTGCGGTTTTTACGTATTTGATTTCAAGCCTTAGGCGAGTTCGCCCGTCGTCGCTTGGGTTGTTGGTACCTATATCGGTTTGGATTCTGTTTGGAATATTTTGGCCCCGCGTCTTCACCTGGGAGATCGGTCACACTCAATTGGCGTGTTTGCCACTGGCCCAAATCGCCGATCTCGGAGGTGGCCCAATGATTACATGGGTTGTGCTGTGGTGCGCGGCAATTCCTCAATTGCTGCTCGATTGGAAATTCGCATCGAACGCCGATCGTCAAAAAAACGCGTCTTGGGGAGTCGCACTCGTTGCCATCATGTTGCTGTTGGATGTCAGCTATGGATACTACCAGCTGTCGCGTTGGACCAGCAAAATGGAAACGTCGCCTGCCTACACCATCGGCTGCATTCAGGAAAACCCGGCGGATGTCACTTCGATCGCACGCTTGCGGGCTGCGACCGACAAACTCGAAGACAAGGTAGATGTGATCTGTTGGCCTGAGTCCACGCTCGGAACGCATTCTCTCAATCTTGAATCTTTCCGGGATCTATTAGAAGTAGCTCGTGCATCGCTACCACCCGTCGTCGACACAACGGATCTCCTTGGCTTGCCCACCCCCTTGATCGTAGGCGGGAAAAGTTTTTCTGGCCCGAAAAGCGAGGACGCACCTTACCAGCAGACGGCGTTTCTGGTCGATTCGACTGGCAAAGTCCTATCGCACTACCACAAACGCGGCTTGATGCCATTAGGGGAATATGTTCCTGGTGAACAGTACTTCCCCAAGCTTCACGAGTGGTTTCAACTCGGAAACTATTTCATACCAGGCGTCGAAGATAAACCGATGTCAATGCCCGATGGCACCAAACTCGGCGTCCTTATTTGTTATGAAGACATCTCGCCTGATATTGTACGGCGAACTTGTTTGGCCGGGGCTGAAGCGTTTATCTGCATCATCAACGCATCCGCATTTGAACAACCGATTGCGCTCTACCAGCATCTCCGACTTGCTCAACTGAGAACCATTGAGAATCGACGGCACCTAGTGCGGATCGCTGGCACTGGCATTTCGTGCACGATTAAGCCAACTGGAGAAATGATCCAAATGGTTGCCCCGTATAAAAGTGCCAGCTTCGTTGCGAAGATCAATCGGTTTGAGGACCGGACCTACTATTCCCATTTTGGAAATGGGATGTTTTGGTTGTGCGCCACGATTGTGGCCGTATTTGGCGTCGGAAAATATCGACGACCAAAACCTTAGCCTCCTATGGTTCATGTGGCTGAACGAGGCCCTCGCTTATTGTCGCCTTTTGCTCCGCAAAAGTGTGATAACCAAACGCACTTTCGCGGAGCGAAAGGCGACAATAAAATCACTTGGAGCAACTAGAGCATGTCCAACGGATCGATGTCGATGAGGTAGAGATTCTCCCCCGTTGCTTTCGTGGTCGATTGAACTCTGGACAAGATGGCGTTGAGCGCGCCAGGATCTTTTGAAATAAGCATCGCGTGAAACCGATAGTGCCCCCGCAGCTTTGCAATCGGCGGCGGTGCCGGTCCTAGGACTCGCACCGGTGCCGATGTTTTCGCGATCTCAAGCTGAATCTTTTTAACGATTCCATCGGCGAACTCTTCCGCCTCAAGTTGTACCGGCCCTCGCATGATGATGCGAGCTAACGAGGCATACGGCGGGTAACCAAACTGCTCTCGCTGCAAAAGCTCTTGATCGGAAAAACTCGCGTAATCATGCTTGCAGGCCGCAATGATCGCGGGATGGTCCGGCGAATACGTTTGCACCAGCACTTCGCCACCGCGTTCACCACGCCCGGTACGCCCTGCGACTTGCGTGACCAATTGAAAGGTCTTTTCTGATGCCCGGAAGTCCGGGAAATGAAGGGCCGTGTCGGCGTTGATCACCCCCACCAACAAGACGTTGGGGAAGTCAAGCCCCTTTGCAATCATCTGTGTCCCCATCAAGATCTGAATGCGACCCGATCGAAAATCGGCTTGAACGCGCTCGTGACTCCCCGGTTTCTTCATGGTGTCGGAATCCATGCGTGCAATCACCGCATTCGGAAACCGCTGTTGCACTTCCATCTCCAGTTTTTGGGTCCCCAGTCCCGCAAAACGAATCGCTTCAAACCCACACTTCTGACAAACTTGCGGTACGGCGATGGTGTAGTCGCAGAAATGGCATAGCGCTTTGCTCCCTTCGCGATGGTGCGTTAAAGCCAAATCGCAATCAGGACAGGTAACCACGTGACCGCAAGCCGGGCATTGAATCGACGTTGCAAAACCCCGTCGGTTGAGCAACAAAATCGTTTGGCCATTCTCCGCCATCGTCTTTTCAATAGCTTTGACCAGCGGTTGCGACAAGCAGCCTCGATCCACATCGATGCGATTGGATCGCAAGTCGATCGTGGTCACTTCTGGGAGCGGTCGATTCAAGATGCGACGAGGAAGCGCCACCTTCTTGTACTGACCGATCGTGGCTCGATGGAAGGTCTCCAACGATGGCGTTGCAGAGCCTAGAACAAGCGGGATTCGTTCCAATGAAGCGCGATGGATGGCTACGTCACGTGCATGATAACGCGGGATGGTTTCTTGCTTGAAGGAGTTCTCATGTTCTTCGTCCAGGATGATCAAGCCAAGGTATGGGGCGGGTGCAAAGATCGCACTCCGCGGGCCGATGATGACTTGAACGCCCCCTTCGGCGATCCTTTTCCATTGGTAATGGCGTTCCGGGCCACTCATTTTGGAGTGCAATACCGCGACGCTGGCAAACCGGTTTTGAAATCGTGATCGCGTTTGCGGGGTCAAGCTGATTTCGGGGACGAGCACGATGGCTTGTCGCCCGAACGAAATCACTTGTTCGATCGATTGCATGTAGACTTCGGTTTTGCCACTTCCGGTCACTCCATGCAACAGAATCGTTTCGTGTTCGCCCGAGTCGATGGCCCCGTAAATCGTTTGCAACGCGATTCGCTGGTCTGATGACAAGGCTGGTGGCATGATGCGTTCGTAGACCTCGGCGATGACGTCTTTGCCAAAAGTCATTACCCGTTCGGTGTACGATTCAACGAATTGGAGCTCGCATAGCTTTTTGATAACCCCATCGGAGCACTGGGCTAGATGTCGCAATTGTTCTTGCGAAAGGGGCTCGTCGGCTAAGATCAATTGCTGCAACGTTTGACGCTGCTTGACCGGTAGCGATTTTACCAACGCGTCATCGCTGGCTTTGAGCGAAGGCTTGAGGAGCGTTTGATTGCGAGTGCCCGCCCCGGCGCGGACGCCTGCTGGAATAACCGCTTCAAAAACTTGTCCGATCGGAACCAGATAGTAGCGACTCATCCATTGGATCAGTTGCAACAGGTTGGCGTTGCATAACGGCTCAGGGTCGATGGCCCTCAAGATCGGTTTGATGAGCTCGCGTGGATGCTGGCTGATGTGAACTGCAATCGTGTAGCCGACGATCTCGCGATTGCCTTTGCCGAGCGGCACCACGACTCGCATCGCCGGCTTGATCAAACCGCCAAGTTCGTCTGGGATACGGTAATCGTACGGTCCGAATGGTGCTTCGGGAAATGCGACCGACGCGCACGGAGTTTCCGCCGCCGCATCGATCTCCCATGGGGCGAGTTCGTTTGTGAACAACTCTCCCTGTTGGTAGTCCATGGGTGGCTGGGGTTGAAGGGTGAAGAGTGAAGGGTGAAGGGTGAAGGGTGAAGGGTGAAGGGTGAAGGGTGAAGGGTGAAGGGTGAAGGGTGAAGGGTGAAG
>JANMLD010000179.1:0-16134 GCA_031372345.1 Pirellula sp. | reverse complement strand
CTCGCCTTAACCGATTCCAGCGGCAACGTAAGCGAACGCTACGCCTACACAGCCTACGGCCAGCCGACGTTCTTGAACGCATCGGCAACGGTGCAAACAAGTTCGGCGGCAGACAATCGCTACACGTACACGGCCCGAGAGTGGGATGCAACGCTCGGGTTGCATTACTTCCGGGCAAGATGGATGAGCGGATTGACGGGGAGGTTTTTGAGCATTGACCCGATTGGATTTAAGGGTGGACTAAATCTGTTTCGATATTGCGTAGGCCTTGACGGAACTGATCCTTCGGGCCTGAAGATGCATGGAGGAAAGGTATGCTGCAAGTTCCGATTGGGATTCCTCATTCCACAGTACGAAACAAAGGAGATTTCCTGTGAACCATGGCTTGCTGCGAGAGATTGTTGTCAAAACTATGCGGACGACTGGTTACGCCATTGGGGAGTCGTGGCCTCCTTTAGTGGTCCCTGTGATCGTCCTCCAAAGCCAATCCAAACAGCGTGCGTCATGACTCCTGTCACGACAACCACAATGGTAATGAGTACATCGGTAAAGTGTGGAAGAGCGATGACAAGTGTCCATCCTATGGTGATCACAACGACCGTCCTCATGTGTTCGCAATCCCTAGTTGTAGATCATGATCCGAATGTAGACTTTCCTCGCATTCCGCCAAAGCTTCCAGATGGTCCTCGAAAGTACCCTGCCTGCTGTAGTTGGTTTCAAGCGAACAGTTTTTCGAGTCCTCGATTGAGGGAACTTAGTCGAGACGTGATGTGCGACAACGGAGAAAGCATTTATGCATGCTGTTCTCGGCACCAGGCTCAATCAGGGCTTCCACCGGTGACTGGGGCCAACACGCCACCTCCACATTGGTTTGGAGATATCGCAAATACAATTGTCGGAACATGCCCTCAAAACAATAGTAGATTTTAGAATGTTATGCAACATCCCAGGGTGTGCAATGGTTGGCGAATATCACGTCACAACTCCAGACGGGACGATAGTTCATCTTTGTTCGCGCCATGCAAAGGAAAAATTGATTTCTCGCGAGACGACAGACAGTGATCATGAACAATTTTGCTATAAGGTAGGGACGGGAGAGCTCATGGAGTTTGGAGGAATGAACCCTGTTGAACTTTTCGATCGATATGACATGGTAATCTCCCGAGAGTTTGCTGGGCCAACACTGGTTTTCGAAGAAAGCCTGAGCTCTGCGCAGATTTCCAAAATAAAGTTCGAGTTGAATATAGACTGGCAAGTTACTCAAGTCACAAGACGGAAGTTAGTTGAGATGATTCGCCCATACATGAAGTGACAACGCTGTATTGTTCTCTTTAAAAGAACAGAACTGAGCATAAATGGTCTCTGAATACGGACAGAGAGATGCACCGGTGGCTTCAATCGGCTGGCTTGCATGGGAATAGCGTATTCCCTGCGTTTTCTCCATAGATTTTTTGAGCGTTTTCGCTTTTCTAACGACGCTCATTCAGGCCATTACAGGTGGTTGCACCGGGGGGGTTCTGGTCGTTACTCACGACGGTTTTCTTGCTTCGCATCGGTTTTCGAGGTCGTTTTGCCGTTTCTCGCATAGCTTCTAATGGCCATGCATCCGGTTGCGTTGATGCTCGGTGATTTCCTTGCTGCGATTGCTTTGGCATCTTCATGAGCTCATCACCAATCGGGAATGGGAAGATCGTGATTTGGTAAGCTCGCACAATGCGAATCGATGACTATCCTCGTAAGGCAGTCCGGCACGCTGTAGAGAACTTGCTGCTGAAGATGTTTATCGAACTCAATCCAAGTCTGTACGATTCCTGGAATGACTTTCTTGATTCGAACGTTCTTTAGAAAGTACAGGCTCCAATCTTCAAGCGTTGTCCAGCTCACTGCATACAACGCGATGACTCGCTGGCTGATGGCGATTATGGCTCGTGTTGTCGTCTTATCTTGAAAGCCAAGCGATGACATCTCCGGTGTCTTGCATCGCGCACACTTGGGAAGATTTTTCTCTACTCGCTTCGGCTCTGTCTCTTTCGGTTCTGCTTGCTTCGGCTCTGTCGGTTGCAGCTCTGTTTGTAGCGTGTCTGCTTGCCTTGGTTCCGCGGCTAGCGGTGTTGCAACTGGTGTCGATCTGGCCGCCGCTGACGAATAGTAGTGGATGTCGTTTTTTTCGTTGTACTCGATTAGCAACTCTCGCGTATGGTGCAAAAAGTCGGGCAACGGGTTGGCGAGCAGTTTTGCGATAAAAATTGGTTCGGTGAATGCGAGTTTTCAAGCGATGGAGCGCGTAAAGCCCGTTTGGATTTCCACAATTGGTTCGGAATTTCGCTCCACGCGGACATCGAGACAGTTGATTCAGAACGGCGTTCGAGTCTTTGCAACGAAATCGCTACGCTGAACGTCGATGGTAGTGCTTAAGAAGTCCACCTAGCTCATGCTCACAGTGGATCTCGCCTGTGATCGGCTCGTCCGGTGGTGGGTCGATGCGAAGGTTTTTTAGTCCTTGGTGGTTGCGATGGCGATGATAGTAGTCGACGTATTTTTCAACGGTACTGCGAAGCGAGCCTTCCCCAAAGAAGATCATCTTACGCAGGCACTCGGTTTTGATGCTGCGGAAAAAGCGTTCGATGAACGCATTGCAATTTGGACTTTTGGGTGGCAATCGAATCGGTTCTGTGCCAGCCGCTTTCAAATGCTCTCGGAACTTTAACGTGAACTTGGTGTCTCGATCGAGGAGCAGGATTTTCTTGCCTCCCAAGAATCCGGTTTCGGCGTTGGTCACCTTGTTCGCAACCTCCATCATCCACTCTTCGTTGGGATGCAGGGTCATTCCTTCAAAATGTACGCGCCTGGTACTGATTTCCATGAAGAACAACAAGTAATACGTCTTGAGCCCGGTTAGCGACCAAATGTCAATTGTTGTAAAGTCAACTGCTGCCAAGACGTCCATGTGCGAACCAAGGAATTCTGACCAAGTCGGTGACTTGCCCCGCTTAGGGACTGGCTCGATGCCATGCTCATTGAGGAGATTGGCAACCGACGTTGCTGATACTACGAATCCGAGATTGACGCACTGGCCTGCTATTCGGTCGTAGCCCCAGGACGTGTTTTCTTTGGCAAGTCGCAAGACGACTTCCTTAATTTCATCGGACAACTCAGGGCGACCGAGTTTACTCGTCTGTTTCTTGCTATGGTCATGATGTTTGGCACACAGTTCGCGATGCCACCGCAGCAGAGTATCGGGCGTGAATAGCGTCTGAAGGGATTTCAGCCCTGTTCGCCCAATTGCCTTGGCTTTATCCGCCAAACGGATTCGCTGCGAATCACTAAGAAGCAGCCGCCGCTTTAGCCCAATCTTTTCCCGAAGGATCGCATTTTCTGTCACGAGGTAGTCGATACGCAATTGCTGTTCACGCGAAGCGAAAGCCGTCATCACCCAGAGGAGTAGATACCATGGTTGCATTTGGATTTGCCGAGAATGTTTTTAGTGCGAAGTAACTGCAATTCGCGAACAAAGGAAATGCAGTTACTTTGCAGAGTATTGGAATCCGCACGCCAGCGCGTTGCGGCAGTGGGCGTTACATGGAGGCTCGCATAGTGACTCGTTCGACTTCTTCGCGTGTAGTGACCCCTTCCCTAATTTTGATTTCACCTGCCTTGCTCAACAGCTGCATCCCTTTTGCGACCGCGTCGTCTCTCAAAAGTGTTGAATGGGAACGACGGGTAGCCTTTTCGACGGGTTGGAAATGAATATCGGAGGCTTGTTGTTGCACGGCGTCGAACAGAATGCGATTGACCAGCTCGATAACGGGAGTAGCTGATTGGTCTTGGAGCAGATCGTTCGTGTCATCTGCGGAAAGCAGGACGGCGGCTACTGGATTTTCAGCATTCGCAAGTGGCTCTTGAGTTCGATTAGCAAGCCGATTGGCCTCAAAAGCAGGGTCAATCCGCCGATCGAGTTCAATGTCATCAACAACGACGGAGCCAAGGGGGTCCTTCAAGAGTCGTCGAATCGAATCCACGGCGAAAGGTTTGGTTCGGTCCGTCACGAAAAGTTTGAACGTGCCAGTGTCATCGCGATGCTTTCGCCGGTTAAAAACCGACGGAGAGCTTATGAAACGCATCGGTTATGAACGTAGCTGCCAATTGTCGCCTCCATCGGGGCGGGTCCGAATGGAAGGCCTAGGCCGATTCACGAGGGAAGGGCGGCATTGATCGTGCTCAAGGTGGGTCGTAACCACCTGGCGAGAATGGGTGACAACGGGCGATTCGCTTCATTCCCTTCCATAGTCCTCGAATGGCACCGTACTTTTCGATCGCCTCAATCGTGTACTGAGAGCATGTCGGCGAAAAACGACAATTGCTCCCCAGCAGCGGACTGATACCGCGCTGATAGAATCGAACCAAGGCTATGAGGAGGTTTCGAACGCCTTGTCGCAATGGACGCATAACGAGTCAACGGCTAACGCTTGATGCTGTAGATGGGTGGTAAACGCAATTTGTTGGCTGGCTTGGCAGGAAAGGGCAATGGAGCAAACGCCGCTGCTGTTTGAATCGGTTCCTGACGATCGCCTATTGGCTCGTCGACTTCGGATGGAAAGATGGACGTGGCTGCAATTCGCTGTTTCGCAGTATTCCACTCTTCTAGGTTTCTATCATACCAGTGATTTGGCAATTCTAAGATGCCGGCCAACGCTGGTTGGGTGCAAACCTCCCGTAGGTGCTCCACCAAAATACTTCGAACTTCAAGAATCGCTCTTGGCTTGGTATGAATGTCCTGGTGTTTTGCTTCCACCATGATCTCGCTGGCAACGTCGTCCATATGAGCGCTCTCTACCTCAACGACTCCGTCGCTCAGCACAGCCTCTCCACCAAACCAATTGGATTTGTGGACAACGCCGACAATATTATGGTACTTGACCCAAGGTGCTCGTCGGGCTCGGAGCATAGTTGGAAAGATCGGCGATTCTGGACTGAGTGAATCGATGCTCGTCGATGTGGTAACCAGCTCGGTGTTGCGAAATAGATTTGGATTTTGGCGAATGAGCGAATTGCCGATGTCTGTGATGCTGCTGGGTAGTTTGATCAGTTTTCGTCCGACCCAGCGTGTGTAGTCGTTCGAGTAGTTGCTTCCACGATGCGGTGTCCCAATGGTTACGACCCGTTTGATCGAATTATTCGGGTGAAAGAAGAGGGCTGCAGCCAGTCGCTGTCGTTCCGTTTCCTCACCTTTGACCTTCTCAAACGGCTCATCACTGAGGATTCGCCAAAACTCTTCGCCACTCTCAAGGGTTTGCAAACGCGAAACAAGTCCACCCATGCTGTGTCCGACTAAAACCATGTGGTCTAAAACGGGATGGATGGCGTTCGGATCGAGTGTTCGCCGCAACTCGAATAGATCGCTTCGCATTTGCGTCGCGCTGATCCAGAATGGTTGACCCGTCGGATACTGGTAAAACCAAAATTGGTAGTTGCGGCGGAGTTCCTGAAAGGACCTTAGGTCATTGAACATGGGCATCCATGTAAGCGGACTTGACCAAAGACCGTGTACCATGACCACCGGGATGCGATTGGGATCGTACGGCTCGAGCATGTAGATGCCTCGCAGTTTCTCCGATTTGTGCGGGTCCCGAAGCCCCAACGTACTGTCGGTCTGCTCGCGAAATTTTGGGTTGTCCAAGAAGTAGGCGAGAGGAGTGCTCAGGTCGGACTGCAAAGGAACTTTGCGAGCATTCAATTCAATATCGGTCGATTCCAGGGGATCGTGCAATTCCAGAACACATGGATGACGATGTTGGGAGTCTCGCGATGTGTACACGGTTGGCGAGGTTACGCGAAGCAAAGCAGTCACAGGAAAGGAGAGTCCCTCCGGATAGAATTTCTCGATAGGACTCTCGTTGGCGTGCGACTTCCGGACGGCAATCATGGGCACACCGACTCCGTAATTGACGTTGGCGGTCTGCAGTACATTGACCTTGAGTTCGCTACAAAACTTCAATTCGTCGAAGTCGTCATCCTGCCATCTGCCTCGCGAGACAACTTGAACGTCGTAGTCTTTCTTCGAAGTTGTGATTCTGTAGCTATTGCCTGGTCTCAGTTTTCCTTGCTTACTAACCATACTCAAAGTGGACTCGAGGGCTGCGTTGTAGAGATCGCAAGCTCCGCGGAACTGAGGGTCGTATGGATTTCTAGAAACGTCCAATTCAGGGCAAAAGAGATACAAGTAAGCATTGCTGACCGCGACGGTATACATGTCAAGAGCTTGGCCTTCGTGATGTGCTCGTTCGGCCTGCTTGCCAATGATATAGGCGAGTTCGGAAATGGCATAGATTTTTTCGGCTCCTTTTTCGTCCATCGCAAGCTCCTGCAATTGAACGAGGCACTCTTCCTGATCGCGTTTGTAAACATCCAGAAGCGCGTAGTGTCGCAGCAAAGTTGTCGTGCGGGGAGTAATTTGCGGCCCCGACCGGGACAACAAATTCAAAGATTCCGAAAGCGGATTGAACGGGTTTTGTCGAACTTGGACGTATTTTTGAGTCGCACAGCCTGGTGTTAACAATCCGCTGCAAACCGCAAAAAACAAAACGAAGCAACGAAAGCGGGCCAAATGGCACTTACCGCCTAACGCATCAATCGATTTCTTGCTTTGCCCTGCCCAAACTGCCATCTAAGTCATCGATCTCGCAGCGAAGGAGTCCATCCCGAAAAGTCGTCCAAGTGATTCAAAAAGGTTCATAGCAATCCGGCGGGATTCCAAGCAATGCCAATGAGTCGAGAATGGTAATTTAGGAAAAAAGCGTAGCCTGGGTGGTTTTGGGCCACACTGTGTCAGTGCTGACAGCTTCCGAGCCGACGGTAGAGCGCTGCCAGCATCCGAGCCGACGCTAGCAGCATCCGCCACGAGAAAAACCGTTGTTCTCGAAACGATTTCAAGCGAAGCTGGAACAAAAGGTTTAGAATCGAGAGGTCAAAACTTTAACATGCGAGAGCCCAACATGTTCAAAATACTTCTGGTTGATGATTCGGCAACCGACCGCATTTTGCTTACGGGACTTCTTAATCAGCATGAGCATTTCGAAATAGACACAGCCGAAGATGGTGCGATAGCATTAGCGAAGATGCAGGTGAAGGTTCCGGATCTGGTTGTGACGGATATGCAAATGCCCAATTTGGACGGCCTCCAATTGGTCGAGAAAATCCGCGCACACTATCCTTACGTGCCTGTCATTCTGGTCACTGGTAAAGGGAGCGAGGAGTTGGCCTCTATGGCATTGCAACGTGGTGCCGCTGGCTATGTGCCCAAAGCGCGATGCGGCGAACTCTTGCAAGGTACGATTGAACATGTTATCGAACTCACTCGCTCGGAATCGAGCTTCAAACGGCTGATTGACTCCTCCACGCTTTGTCAATTCGAATACTTGCTCGAAAACGACCTCACGCTCATTGCGCCCATGTTGGAGCTTGCTCAGCGCATGTGTGCTGGCATGAAGATTTGCGATTTAGCAGGATGTGTGCAAATTGGTGTGGCCCTTGAGCACGCGATCTTGAACGCTATGGTTCACGGGAATTTGGAAATAGGATCGGAGTCGTTCGGCGACACCTCATTGCTAAATCAACGACTGGGTGAGCTGCCCTATCGCAATCGCAAGGTGCGGGTGGGAATTCGCATGACCCGCGATGCGGCGCAATTCACGATCAGCGATGAAGGAGCAGGCTTTGACGTCAAGGAACTGGCGAACAAGGCTCGAGACATGGCGCTCACCGGTGACGCTGGAAGAGGACTCTTTTTGATGTGGGCATTTATGGACTCCATCAACTTTGATCGCAACGGCAACACCGTTGTGATGGTCAAGCGTCGAGCCTCACCTTCATCGCCAGCCTCGGTCGCTGGAACCAAGAAAGCCGAATTGCCAGCCGTCATGGGGATTTTGACTTCGCACGATGGCGCTTCTCCAATTTCGTTTACGAAACGAGAACTTCGAACGGTGGTCACGCGATTGAAGGAACTGACCTCTACCTCTGACATTCTCAAGTCAAACGAGAAAGAATTCACCGAACTCCTTGCAATCTTCCGAGATCAGTTAGCGTTTCGTTTTGAGGCCTTTGGATGTTTCGAAGAGGCCGTCGAGGAAGCTCCACAAATATATCAACAATCACAACGGCTGAGAGACCAATATACCGAACTCTTTCAACGGGCAAAAAAACTAGTGGAATGTGCTTCCGACAGTGCGACGCGTGATCTTGAGAGTCTTTCCAAAAACACGCAGGACATGCTTCGTGACTTAGAGGTTCATGAAGCGGCAGAGACCGAGATGATCATGAATACGATGTTTGAGGATATCGGCGGTAGTGGCTGAAGCGAGCGGCGGATATTCTTGACGGGCGGGTGAGGCTCCTGCCGAGCTGGCGTCGCTTTGGTTCGGCAGGAGCCTCACCCTCCCGGGTATGAATTGGTGGGACAAAGTCGATGTAAACACAAAGACTCGGCAGGTAGATTTCAATCTGCGGCTCGCCTTAGAGTACTACTTGTCTCGGAGCGAGTTGAAGTAGTCTCGTTGTTGATCCCGTTGCGCTTTGGGCAACGACATGTTCTCAATCGCATCTGGATCATCGGGCTTTGAGCTTAGAACGGCATCACGGACTTCTTCTTTAGTCGTACCTTTGCGGTTTGGGCCGCCAACCTTGCCACCGAAGGTCGTTTCGCCTTTCCGCATCTGGTCGCGAACTTGCGAGTCGAAGTTTTTGACGTCATGTTCTTGCTCTTCTCGGTCGCCTGCACCGCGTCCTTCCCCTTTGGCATTCTTCGAATCCTTGCCTTCTTTGTCCGATTTGCACTTAGCGCAACCTGCGCCATTGCACTGGCTGCAGTTTGACGACTTTTTGGCATCTTGGAGATTCTCCATCATCTCTTCCATTTCCTTTAACGACTCCTGGTCTTCGGCCAATTCGCCAAGTTCCTCCTTCAGTTCTTCCAGGGCTTTTTGAGCTCCTTTTTCGTCCCCCTCCTGCATGGCTTTCTGTGCCTTCTGCATACTGGCTTTGACGGCTTCCATGGCTTTGGCCTTTTGCGCGTTGGCTTCCATTTGCTCGACTTTTTTCTGCAACTTGGCCACCTTCTCTAGGTCACCGCCGTTTTGAGCTTTGGCAAGTTCCTTTTTCGCGTCATCAATGGCTTGTTTCTCTTGGTCCTGGGCCTTTTCGAGAGCCTTTTGCATTTGATCCAATTGTTTTGCCAACTGCTTTTTCTGATCTTCGGTCATGTTGCCAGACTTCATTTGATTCAGCATCTTTTCAAGTTCATCGCCGGCTTTTTCGAAGTTGCCATCCTTGAGCGCATCTGCAATTTTTTCGGCTGGGCCTTTGTCAATGTTCTTTAAGTTATCCAGTGCTTTTTTGACGCTATCGGAACCACCGAGAGACTCTTTGCGCCGTTCTATTTCTTTCTTGATCTCATTGAAATCGGAAAGCATCTTTTTCGAGTCGACCGTGCTTGATTTCTGAAATTCTTCGAGCTTCTTTTCGATCTTCTTGAATTCATCGGCCGCTTCCTTTAGATCTTTTTCTTCCGCATCTTCTCGCATTTTCTTTATCATTGCGAGGATGGGCTTGGTCTGATTCTTAATGTTGGTCAATCGTTCGGATGTAGTGCCTGGCATCTTCTCGATCGAGGGAAGCTCGGCATCTGGAACCCAAAATAATGCGATGCAGGAAAGAAACGGGAGGGCAACCCAAGGTGTTTGGGGGGCGGTCCGAATAGGGAAATGCTCGCGCACTTCGATGCGTTCGGCTTTCGTAGCAGCATCATTCAACAGAGCTTCACCAACCGGTGACTGCTTTTCGACCGGGTCCAATTGCAGAGCACTGCTGATGCGTTCTCTCAAGCCAAAACGTCGATCGATTTCGACGGCGGAGTACAAAGCGCTCGGGCGGTAAAAAAGAGCAATCGTGCCAGCCATCATCAATGCAGCTAGCCCTCCACCAATGAGCCAAACCTTGCTCCAGCTAGCAAAGGTGTAAGGTAAGAACCAAATCTTGGGTACCAAAAGGCCGAAAAAACAGACGGTAAACGCGATGATCAAACACCAGGCAAAAATATTTAAGATTGTTTGCGTCCAGAGAAGCCGACGCGCTCTAGAAATCTGGCGATTGATTGTGTCCATGATTCAGTTTCCTTAGAAATAAGCAGGGTAGAAGCACCTCGCGTCGAATAGCACATTGTAAGGCCTGGGAGCCTTGAAAACACCCACCATCGAAACGAAAATACTACAAAAACGAATGGCTACGGCTTTTCCTCCGCCGGGCATTCGCAGGACAAAAGGCCACAGCCAGGACAGCCGTTCCCGTATTTTTTTTGAAGGGCGGCGCTTAAGTCGACGCCAGCCACGTTCGCAATGGTGGTCAGCCAGGCTACAACATCGGCAAATTCCTCCTCCAAGTTTTCCTGATCCTTACCCGTTCTTAATGCCGTAGCCAGTTCACCCATTTCTTCCATGAGCCACATGAATGTACCGGAAACACCACGTTCGACGTCCTTTTCATAGTACATGGTGCGGATCAATTGCTGGAAATCGCGGAGAGAAACGTCTGGTTCAGAGCTACTCATGGTAGGGCGTAAGGATGGTCATCGGAGGAAAACAAGGGAAATCGCGTTCGCCAGAATACCAAAACCAAGCCGTTTTGAATGTTATTTTTCGTCGATTTCAGCGGTGATTCCCCGTCGGACTAAAAAATTAGGTTCCGTTTCCGGTTGCACTTGTCGCTCGCTCTACAATGTTGGCGAAACAAGGCAAACCTCCCAAGTGTTGCTCTTAGTAACACGTCCAATTACCAAGTGCCAAAGGCACTGATTTCAACTATGATAGAGGAAACAAACACGATTTCTGGGCTGGATTACGGTGGACGCATGGATGCAGTCGCTTCGGTTCGCTCAATTCATTCCAATGGAAATAGCGGAACCAAATCTCCTGTGGATCATCAGCGAATCGAGAGAGCCGTCCGAGAAATTCTAGCAGCCGTGGGCGAAGACCCGGATAGAGAAGGACTGCTAGAGACGCCAGCACGCGTTGCGAGGATGTACGCCGAGGTCTTTTCGGGATTGCATAAAGATCCTCGGATTCACCTGAAACGGGTCTTTTCAGAAAGTTATGACGAGATTGTGCTTCTCAAGGATATCGAGTTTCAGAGCATGTGTGAGCATCATTTGCTGCCATTCCACGGTCGTGCTCACGTCGGCTATTTGCCGGACGGAAAAGTTGTCGGGCTGAGCAAAATGGCTCGAGTTGTAGATGAGGTCGCCAGGCGTCCGCAAGTTCAAGAGCGGATGACTGAAACTATCGCGAACATGATGGAACAGGAATTGGGTGCGCGGGGTGTCGTCGTCATGATCGAAGCGAGCCATTCGTGCATGACCATGCGAGGCATTCGAAAGTCCGGAGGTATGTGTGTCACAAGCGCCATGCGTGGCGTCTTTCGTGATAATCTATCATCGCGAGCCGAAATCCTCGGCTTGATCATGAATCCCAAGCATAGTTAACCTACGTACCACGTAGTGACGCATCTCCGAGACGTCGAAAAACTACGTCTTGCAACGACCAACCACATGTTTTCATGGCCGAAAGTGTGCTACAATCCGCACACTTCTACATGATCCAAAGTGGTTCGCTTGATACGTTTCGGAAAGGCGTCTGAACATGGTAGGTCGGAGCAGACCAACGCAACCTCTCTCGGCTGCGCAGCTGGTGCGAAACCTGATCGGAAGCGAGTCAAAATTGCCTCCTTCCTTGACCGACATCGACGCCTTGCTGAAGCAGACTTTGACGCCTGATTCCAATACCTCCAATCAGAGCAAGATCCGCGAGTGGCGAGAAAAGTTCATTGTTTTAGTCAATATGTTTCCAAAGACGGCTAGAGGCTACGGTCATTTTTTATCCGCCACCCTTTGCATTTCCAAGGTATACGCCAATGGCATCGTTGTTGGCACCTTTGAATCGAACACGGAGTCGTTCAATGTATTTGCTAATAGCCAACGCCAGGGATCGCTGGCAGGCTGTAGCTGCGAAACTTCCAATGGAAGATACGCCTGCGAACATAGTTTCCGTTTCGTGCAGCACATTCTCGATTCGTTAAGCGATCCTCATTCCGCGATTTCCCAACAGATCATCGATGGAAAGCTTGAAGTCGGCAAGCAGGACATGTCCATTTTTGCTTTTGACAATAGTATGCGGCTCCTTTCCGTGCTGGACAGGATTGTCAAAGCCGAACTTCCACTCGAATCGAGCCTAGCGGAATTGGCGCCGTCCATCGAAAGCGAACCCTCCCGGGTTGCTTGGAATGTGGAGGTGGCACCCAGTGGCATTCGAATCGAACCAATCCTGCAAACAGCCAAGAAGCGGGGTGGTTTCACTAAAGGCAAGAGGACAAGACTGAGTTCGTTATTCCAAGCCGATCTACTCATGTCACGTGCGGACGAACGCGTCCGAAGTTTAATCCACGGAAACTCCGATCATTTCTCGGCGAACCTCACTTTGTCTCCAGGCGAGGCATTGTACCAACTAATCGGGGAAGCCAATGTGCAACTCAATGGCCAGCCTGCAACAGTTGCAACTGGAAACGGAATTGTCAGTCTGGTAAAGCAACCGAAAGGGTATCGGTTTTTTCTTGAATCCAACGGTACCAAATATGCTGCGGCGATGGTTGGCGAATTCCTGGTCTCCGCCTGTGACGAATTGAATCGAATCACTGTCTTTCGAGCTTCGGAATCCCAATTGGACATGATTCGCGACTTGTTGCGGCTAGAACCCATTACCGAAAAACATGAGCCAGGGTTGATTGAGAGAGCCCGAAAGCTGCAAAAGGTTTTAAGCGTCCGGCTGCCGGAGTGGGTTGGTGGCGAGTGTTCTCCAGAATTGGTCACGCTGTCCATCATTCTGCGTTCCCGCAAAGATGGAGCGCTAGATTACGGGATTCGAGTTCGCGATTCGCTTGGAAGTCTTCACAAGCCTTGCGAAGGGATCATGGTTCGCTCAAGCCAAGTCAATGACAAACCTGTGCAATGGGTTCGACAAGTTGCGGTGGAAGAGGCATTGGCCAATGATTTGACCCAACGTTTGGGGCTCGAGGACAGAGACTTCGAAGGGACGCTTCATGACTTCTCCAAAGCCTTCCGCATGATCGAGGTGCTTCAATCGACCTCGGACATTGAAGTCCTGTGGGACAAGACTTCGGAAAAGCCTATGAAAGTGCTCGGGACGGTTACGGCGAATAATGTTCGAGTTGGTGTTTCTCAAAAGCGCGATTGGTTTAACTTGACCGGCGAATGCAAATTTGGAGAAGAAACCCTAGACATTGCAACCCTTATGCAAGGACTTCGAAACGCAAGTGCAGCGAACATGCAAGGAGACTACGTTCGTATGGGGGATGCTGGCTGGGCTCGCATTTCCGAAAAACTTCGCAAGAGCCTTCGTCAGCTTGACGACTCCGTAAATCAAGAGCGAGGTACGCTTCGATTCGATAAGACATCCGCGCATGCGCTTCGGAGCGTGCAGGAGCATTTTCAATTTGATGCTAGTCGCGCCTGGAATGAATGCTTACAACGACTAGAGCGGTCGGAGAAACTGGAACCCGTTTTGCCCGCCGGACTTCAGGCAACGCTTCGCGACTACCAACTCGAAGGATTCAAGTGGCTACGGCGGTTAGCGGAGTGGGGGGTCGGGGGCGTTTTGGCTGACGATATGGGACTTGGAAAAACCATTCAAACGCTGGCCGTCATTCTCGATAGGGCAAAAGAAGGACCGGCATTGGTCATCGCGCCAACCTCCGTCGGTTTCAACTGGATGCGCGAGGTCGAAAAATTTGCGCCAGAACTTGTGGCATCTCTTTATCGCGAAACCGATCGCGCGGATTTCCTTGAGAGCATTGGCCCGAATCAAATTGTTGTTTGCAGCTATGGTTTAGCCTTGCGGGACGCTGACAAACTTGCCAAGGTTGATTGGGGGACTTTGGTATTGGACGAAGCGCAAGCGATCAAGAATAGCCGGAGCAAGACTTCCATGGCCATCGCGACCATACCTTCCAAATGGACCGTCGCGTTAACAGGCACTCCCGTCGAAAACCATTTGGGCGAACTGTGGAGTTTGTTTCATGTTGTGTCCCCGGGCGTGTTGGGAGGTTGGGATCAATTCCGCAATCGCTTCGCGGGTCCCATTGAGAAAGAGAACGACAACGATAGAAAGACTGCGCTTCGGTCTCGATTGACCCCATTCATTTTGCGAAGGACCAAGGGGGAAGTCCTGAAGGATTTACCCGCTCGGACCGAGATGAATTTGGTTGTTGAATTGTCCCCGGCGGAACGTGCGATTTACGAGAAAGTCCGAATGTCGGCGATTGGCGAGGCGGATGCAATCGCCAAGTTGAACGATATTCAGGATCAGCGGTTCCGAATCCTGGCCTTGCTGACTAGGCTTCGCCAAATTGCTTGCCATCCGCGGATGGTTCATGACACATGGACCGAGGGGTCTGCAAAATTGACGCAGCTTTCTGAAACACTTCTGCAGTTGCGTGAGGAGGGGCACCGGGTGCTTGTGTTCAGCCAATTTGTGAAGCACTTGTCGTTGATTCGAGAAATGATGGACGAACAGGCGATCACTTACCAGTATCTCGATGGGTCAACTCCGGCTGCTGCACGTCAAGTCGAAGTGGATAAGTTTCAAAATGGAGACGCAACGGCATTTTTGATTTCGCTCAAGGCTGGCGGTACGGGATTGAATTTGACCGCCGCCGACTATGTGATCCATATGGACCCGTGGTGGAATCCAGCCGTTGAGGATCAAGCGACAGATCGAGCGCACCGCATTGGCCAGGACAAGCCTGTCATGGTCTATCGAATCATTGCGCAAGATACCATCGAACAAGAGATTCTTAAACTGCACGAAACGAAACGGGATCTTGTGGCAGGAATTTTGGACGGCACACATTCTGCGGCTAAGTTGTCGAACAAGGATCTCATCGAACTGTTGAGAAGTTAAACCCACAAGACCGTATTCTATCAAAACGACGCGAATCGCGTTGAGCCAGCGGGCGATGAATCGACATCGAAGGCGATCGAGCAACCACGTAGTTGGAAACAGACGACGAGGGGCTTGCATAGTTGCTTGAGCACTTGTGGGCCGGCGGCGTAAAGATAAAATCCTTCAGCGACGAAGATCCAAGCCTCGAGGATGACTTTATGCTGATCACAAAGGGATTGGTAGCGTAACTGGCTTGTAGTCGATTCGTTGGGCCGTCACCCGATGAGTTCGTTTCAAATTGCGATGTGCATGCCGACGCCCTAGTCCTAGTGATTTCCAGGATCAAGTGTTTCGGCATCAACCATGTCTTTGGGACGCCCGCAAGCGCGTTTGTTAACTATCAAGTCCTCACGTCCAATTACATTAACGCGAACGCCTTCCAGTTCTATCAAAACTCGGTGTTTCCATGCGTGATTAAAGTCTACCCCCGAAATTGCGGTTAGGATATCGATGCGCGATGGTTCTACGCCTATCTGAAAAACGATCCCTGGTTTCGATAGGTCATCAACTGTCAAATCATCCAAAGGTGCCCCGAAAACGGCCAGGGAACGAAGAACTCTTGGTGCGTTTTCAATATCAGCACGAACCCAGATATCCAAATCTCCCGTCGCACGCGGATGTCCATGCGCCGCCAGAGCGTACGCACCTACAAGCAAAAATTCAGCGCTCGATTCGGATAATGCGGACAACATGTCTTTGAAGTCTGGGTTGAACAACGTTCGGTTCCTTAAATGCCCAAGCGGTAAGTGTTAGTGGCCATACCATCTTCAAACGTTCTACAGGAGTTGCAGCAGGCACACCAGCATCTCGCCCTTGCTGTTCGAGCGTCGTACGCTTGACAATTGTTCGGTCCATTCGCGGAAAAGAAGACATGGTTGTGAGTCAAATGATGAGGAAATGGTCAACTTTCCACATTTGGAAAACTACCTCTTCAATTGTACCAGTGCGACGTCAAATCGCGTACTCCAAAAAGCGACAACCACCTGTAATGCCCTGAATGAGCGTCGTTAGAAAACTGCACTTTAGGCGAACGGATATTTCATTCGGATTGATATTGCCACGAAAAAGGCCC
>JANMLD010000126.1:0-9354 GCA_031372345.1 Pirellula sp. | reverse complement strand
GGTCTGCCGGAGCGTTTACGATTAGCCATCCTTGGCCCCCTTGGTTATTGTAAAGGTGTGAGAACCTCCAATTTCCCTGAGGGCCTTTTTCGTGGCAATATCAATCCGAATGAAATATCCGTTCGCCTAAAGTGCAGTTCCTAAACAGGGGAAAAAAAAGGGGACGCAGTTCATTGTTTTGGTTTGGTAGAGAACGATGGCTTTTTGGGACGACCCTTTGGGCGAAGGGTGTGTTTCAGTTGTAGTCGGGCTGCGGATTGTGTTACCCAAAACTCCGAACCGTAGTGTATTCCGCGAATGACACTCCTGCGAATTGCTTCGAGCTCACTTTCGGAGTGTGCCTCATTGACGTAGGCAAGCCAAGACCGAGGTCGAGGAATTGGCCATTTCGCGAGTATCCTCTGTTGCTTTGAATCCCCAACTTGTTTACGCCAAGCACTTCCAAATTTCCTATGTTCGGCGAGTTTGCATAGGCTTGCTCGAACCGGTTTGCGTTCATCGTAACGCAGCACCGCCAGAAGATGCGAGTCGTCTTCGATCGGAAAAGTCTTAAATCGACCTTGGTACAGATGCCCCGTTCCTTCCGTGTGGTGATGAGCGTGCCAACGCATCGTATGAGTGTACTTAAGCCAGCGGAAGAAATCTGTCAGTTGGTTCTTCGTTTCTGGGAAAACCACAAAATGCCAATGATTGGGCATGATGCAATAAGCGTACACAGGAACCGATTCCCGCTCCCAAGCTTCCTGAAGGACTCGTTCGAAGGCTTCGTAGTCCTCAGATTTTTCGAACAGCGACAGCCTCGCCACGGCGCGATTCAGAACATGAAAACAAGTATGTGCGGGGCAAACCCGTGGTCGTCGTGACATTGCAGTAGTGTATCCAATTGCTAGCTCCGAAAAAGAGCTGCGTCCCCTTTGTTCGCTCCCTAGCGTGTGCGGTCGGATTCAGTGTCCGGTTGGGGGCTCTTGGAGGGCTTCCAGCCGGCGATTGCACGCTTCGCAAGCGTCAACCATGGACATCAACAAAACTTACAAGGATACAGAGAAGTGAGCGAACTTTGGACAGCAAAGCAAAACCCAGTTTTAGAGTGCTTCACCCGCAGAACAGAACAACTGAGTAGGTTCCGTACAAACTTTGTACGGAACCTGAACAGAATGATTGGGAGGCAATTGAAGGCAATTAACTCGCAAAAACATCGAAAGAGTGGCTCGCTAAAAAATTCCCGATGATTTTTGCGATTTAGTTTTCCAGTATGCCCAATTAAATTGATTGTCTATGGAAGATCGACTGCAAACTTTGTATTTGCTTGTGCTGCAGTTAGCTCCAATCCGAGAACGGCTGGGTTTGGTAGTCCTTTTACGTTGTCTGCCCAAACATCATAGACATCTGCGCCACCAACTCTGGATGTTCGGTGACGAAAACGAACCTTTACGCTAGTGGGAACTGGCGTGCACCCCGACGATTCTACGCAACACACTTCGCAAGGAACGCAAACCGAAACGATACAGCCGCATACGTTGAATGATCTTCGCTCGAATTTGTATGTTTCAACACATCTTTTATACTTCTTTGGTAAATCGATCGTCACTTGCTTTTCGATATCATGATCATAAAAATCGATTTTTATCTCTTCGCAATCGCATTCATCTGCTGGTGGGGTCCATGGATACCTTTCACATTTGGGAGTGCTATTGGTAGTCGTAGGTGTGACCGTTAAGGCACAATTTGGTTTGCCACTACAGCCTGAAGACGAGCCACAGCCACAACTGCATTTTGGCACCACAATTGTAGTTGTAACCGCCGCTTGGCTGTAAACAACGTTCGATGGGTATTGGACAACATTCCCTTGGTAATGCTGTGCATTGACTACAGAAAACAGTCCGAGAGAGTTGAGGGATACCAATCCCACGCATACAATTCGCTTAATGAGTTTCATACAAAAATCCTCCTGGTTGAAAAACTCGCGAGTCACTTCGCATATGCTAACTGCAGGGACAAGGATGTCGACCTGGGGAACGATGGTTTGGCCCAAAAATCCAAAGAAATTGGTAATTACTTTTTCCAAAATATCAAGTCAAAAACCTACGAAACGAAAATTATCATGAAAAAGGCTCTTTTTTGCCCATGTTTTTGTGTTCAATGCTTATTGCTTTTGCTGTTTTTTTTCGGTGTACCTCTTATCGCCGCCCCCCCAGAAGGAACTTTCATCGTCGAAATCCATGTCGCACATATTCGTGAATGGGCCGCACAGAATTCGATTACGACGAGCCATTTGATTGAGGAAAAAAACGAGCCAGAATCGACTCAACTCCTTTCGCGGCTATTTCAAGCGGAAAAAGTCCAAGGCAGTATGGAGCTGGGCTTTCTTACCGGAAGGCCCACAAGGTTGATAGGACAAATAAAGTTTGCCAGGAATGAGGACGCTGAGGAGTTCTTAAATTGCGTGAGTAACTCGCCAAGCTCATCACAAAAAAAGGAGTTTTTGTTGATCAAATCCATAGATGGTCTTCCCCCACTTTTTGCACGAAGGTTATCTGAGAAATCGATCACTTTGTGCACAGAGGAACTTATTAATGGTGATCGAAAGAGCATTTTATCCATGTCAGAGTCCGCTGCATGGAAACAATCTGCCGAGAGTGCCGTTCGCGTCGCAATAAATATTGGCGGAATTCGAAATGTGTTAAATCAAATAATTCTCGCGTCCGTTCCAGGAGTCGAATTTCAGGCGGAACTGAGTAGTTGTGTAGAGAACTGTGAAAAGCTGGTGATAGCGGTTGATCCAGCAGGCGCCGAACTCGTTAAAGTGGTTGCAATTGCAGCCAGCGAAGATAACGCAATAAAACTTCGCTCACGAATTGATGGTTTACTCTTCTTGCTTAGAACAACTTGCCGCAGCTTCCTTGAGCAGAATAGTACAGGCCACGAAGATGTGGACGACGCTCTCCTCGAAACCGTCGCAGAACCAATTCCGCACCAAAACAAGTTTGAGGTGAGTATTTCCATTTTGAGATCAAAAAGTGTCGATTTAGTTTTGGGGCGCATCATCGAACTTGTCAACGCATCAATCTCAAACAAGGATGAATCATCTAAGACGAGGCAGGTGTCACCATTAGACACCACAAAATGACTTTCCCTCAGCACGAATTCCAGGGGAATCCCAGGGACGGTGGACACACCATTTTTTCGAGGAAGCAAAAAGGGGACGCAGCGACGCAGCTCATTTTTTTGGTTTGGTAGAAAACGATGGCTTTTTAGGACGACCCATTGGGCGTAGGGTGTATTTCAGTTGTAGTCGGGCTGCGGATTGTGTTACCCAAGACTCCGAACCGAAGGGTGTTCCGCGAATGACACTCCTGCGAATTGTTTCGAGCTCACTTTCGGAGTGTGCCTCATTGACGTAGGCAAGCCAAGACCGAGGTCGAGGAATTGGCCATTTCGCGAGAATCCTCTGTTGCTTTGAATCCCCAACTTGTTTACGCCAAGCACTACCAAATTTCCAATCTTCGGCGCGTTTGCATAGGCTTGCTCGAACCGGATTGCGTTCAACGTAACGCAGCACCGCCAGAAGATGCGAGTCGTCTTCGATCGGAAAAGTCTTAAATCGACCTTGGTACAGATTCCCCGTTCCTTCCGTGTGGTGATGAGCGTGCCAACGCATCGTATGAGTGTGCGTAAGACAGAGGAAGCGATTCCCGTTCCCAAGCTTCCTGAAAGACTCGTTCGAAGGCTCGTAGTCCTCAGATTTTTCGAACAGCGGCAGCCTCGCCACTGCGCGATTCAGAACATGAAAACAGGAATGTGCGGGGCAAACCCGTGGTCTTCGTGGCATTGTAGTAGTGTATCCAATTTCAAGCCCCTGAAAAAGAGCTGCGTCCCCTTTTTCGCTCCCCAAGTGTGATCGAAATGCGGTTCCCGTCCTCAACAACTCTAGAACCGTACTGAGCGCGTACATCTGCAATTGCGGTTGCGAAGTGGTCCCAATTTGGTAGTTCGATTGTTTTCATTGCTTTTGAAAATAATGACCAAGGTAACCGGGCGGCGGGCGGAGTCCTTTCATTTGTGAAAACGCGCGGCCCGCCGCTCCGGTTGACTGCCTTGTTCGGTGAATTTGAACTACGAAACAAGTCCGACAACCTTCAATCGCTCCCGGATAATTTCCGAAACCTCAATGACCGATTTCGTAAATGGCGCATAGACTACGCCCAAGATGTCCGAGGGGATTTCGAGTTTGCCTTGATTGAGAATAAGCACTCGTTCGCGTCCGAGTTTCGCCATAAACCAACCAAGTTCCATAATAACATTCTGGCGTGCTCGCCATTTCGCATCTGTGGACGCATCAGCCGGGGCGACTTGGTCATCTGGCGTCAACAAGATCACAGCGAAGGCGCACTGTGGCGCGTAATACTCGAATTTTTCGATGATCGTCTTCCCCAGGTCGTTCTGCTGGTGGAGTATCACGGGATCGAGTCCAAGCTTTGCCAAGAAGTCCTTCAATTCGAGTTTCTTGGCTTCATTCTGGCCGTGGACAATGAAGACCTTTTTGTTATCCGCTGCGAATTGCGACATTCCCTTTTGTATTTTGTCCAACGCTGATTCAAGGTCATCTTCGGTCGCACTAAGGCAGTGCAGGTCCTTTACAACGCCAGGGTAGTCGATGTCGTCGAATAGTATAGGAATCACGAGCTTCCCCAATATCCTAGCAGCACCAAGTTCACTCATTGGATACGAAGAAGAAACGGAATTCCTGGTGAGAATTGAGACAAGCACCGGAGCTTCGCGAAGTGCCTGGGAAAGGACAATCCTCCAGTCAATTCCGGGATATAAAAGGTCTTCATCCCAAAGAACGGTATGGCCGCGTTTGCGTAGGCCTTCAACTACAAGTGATGCAATGCGTTTGTCTCGCTGACTGAAAGACACAAATATTTTCGCCATGCGAACTCTTTCTTTGATTGTGTCGCCGAACGCCTGCAATGACCGCGGCCGCGCAAGTTGACTCAACGCAAGTCAAAAACGGCCGCTAGCGGCCTTCGCGTCCATCGCTTTGTTCGTCGATTGTACAAGTTCAGGTCAAACCCTTGTTTCTTCGGGTTGCTTTTTCTTTGGACTGTATCCAAAAATCGCTGCGCCTAATCCAGCCAAAATCCATCCACCGATTGAAATGCCGTAGCCAACGAGAACAGGACGGTTAGGGAAATTGCCAGAAGCCAATGATATCAGAATTAGATAAAGACCGCCTAAAAAAAGAAGCGTTCCTAACAGCTTCGTGATTGCAAGTATTACGAGACGTAGCATTTGTTAATTGCGATTGTTTGGAGATTGTATTGGCGCTGCTATTCGAAATCTGTTGATCGGAAATGGAGCCAATGGAGGTTGCCGATTCATGTTCTTCACGACGAACGCTGGCCATCACCCGGCACGCGCAAGTAAAGCCTCCATTTTGAAACGGCCGATCGCGTGCTCGGCGTGCATGGCTTGGTTAACCGCCACTGAGTGTGAGGTTTCGGATACTGTCGATGATACCAGGAATTTCATCGTACGCATCAAACCACACGGGCGTCACTCCAAGCTGCTGATATGAGGCAGCGAAAACCTCCAGTATCGCTTGGGCCACCGGGCTGCGCAAATTATGGTCTCCAGCAACCGGGGATTTTGCGATTATGTAATGTCTCTTTTCAGGTTGTTCCCGGTGGGATGCGTCGACAAGACGTCGCAAGTTTGGATCTTCGAGAGAAGTTCCAATGAAAAGGCAAGTGTTTTCGAGCAGAACTCTTGAAATGGCGATGTTACTCCAAAGGTTTGGCGAGTGATACTGTGTATGGTAGTCGGATTCTGCCAGAATTACTCGGTAATTGGTATTGGCTAGTCTTCGGCTCGGCAGGTATCCATGCGGATGATAGACGGGTAAACCAGCTACCGTTGACCAACCCGAGGCATCGAATATCGGTGTGTTAGCAAAGCCTTCTGATGATAGGGCATCTTCTATCAGAGAGTCATAGTTGAACGTCAATATGCAACTGAGATTATGTGCCAAACGAGCGATAGCCTTGCAAATTGGGCTTTGGGCAACAGGGCGCGACCGTGGGTAGAGCGCTCCATGAAGAAGGTCGATGAACTCTGATTCGTCAAATTGGGAGCGCACGAATTGTGCATAGATGAGTGGTGATTGATTGGCAAGCCTGGTTTGCAACTCTGCTATTAAATTGATAGTCTCGACCTTGTCGGTAAACGCATATGTTTTGTTCACGAAGTCCGATAGAAGATGCCGCAATAGTTCGGCCCATGTAGGCATACCGGCAGCTACACCTACGCCGGCGCCAGCCACAACGCTAAGCCGATTACCTTGCCACAGGCGTTGCAGTTCAACCAAATGCGCAAAGTTGCGCGTTGGATGATCGTCTTCTGGTGGTGAGTTTTCTTCCGAGGGATTGGAGCCGACGGAAAACGCTCCTTTTGAGCGAACGGGAGTCAACTCTTGTCGTGGACCAATCGCAGGTGTGACAACGTCAGGTTGATCTGTGAGCAGTCGATATAGTTGTTCATAGCCATCGGGAAGGCGGAAAAACGTAAACGCGCGCAACGGCAATGGAATGTCGGAACCATCATCGCCGAAGATCACAGGGATGAACTTCTTGTTTCGAGCCCTGCTTTGATACAGTGCATTTGAAATGAGTGCACCTTCCCATTGAACTCCCTTCCCCGATTCGGCTCTTCCTTCAAATTGGTAACGGTACTTGTCCGTGCAGACGACGATTACGTAGTCCGCAAGCTCTATCTCGCGTTCCATCCAAAGCGGCCAGCCCTCCGCGGGTGCCGCCTCATATCGGTCAATTCGCGCGTCGACACCCTCCTTGCGCAGGCGATTGCAGATTTCCAAAACACGTAAACTGTGTGTCTCAGAGTCATGCGAATAGCTGATGAATACTCGTGGTGCGTTCATTTGTCAGCGGCGGATAACGTCCGCGATGATCTAGTCGCGGACTGTAGGAGTCCATCAAGTGACGGCGGACCCGCGACTTAGATCCATCGCATTGTTCCCTCCTTTTTGCGTCCATCGAGAGGTCCTTCGAACCGCCGTCAGGTAACGCGCCAGAGGTTCTGGATCACGGTCCGGAGATACAATGATAGCACGTTGTGTCTTGGCTTGCCAGCAAGCCCTCACCCCCTACCCCTCTCCCGCGCGCGCGGGAGAGGGGTAGGGGGTGAGGGCGCGACGTCCTACGATTGCAATGAGGGAATTGACTCGAGTATCGATGAACCTAGAGACGGTTGCCGCGTCTAGCGGTGACCATCTCGGAACATGAGGTACGCGCTCCCCATTGTTTTGAGTTGCGGGCATGGACGGGAGCAGTCAGCTCACGCAAAGTCACGAATATCGCCAAGCAATTGAATCGCCAACCAATGCCATGATGTCAACGCCCTTCATGGGCAATCGAGGCATCAGTTGCGATCGACGCGGTTCCAGATGGACAGAACTCCGCGATGAGGTAGGCCGAGTAGTGGCGATCGCACCGACCAAGGGCGGTCGATCGAGGCTTTAGCTCCATCGCTTTGTTCTGATTTCTTATTGGTTTGTTACCTCTAAATTGATCCTTTATTGGCCGATCAGGATGTCAGTACGACGAGTACTGTCATCGAGGGTTGCCGCCAAGAGATTTTGATTTCAGGAAACGCCCGACCGGCAACTCGGGTGCGTTTTGTTGTTCGTCCTAAGCCGGCGTGTCACGATACTGTATCGGCCATTCATCCAGGAAACAAAAAGGGGACGGGAAACAAAAAGGGGACGCAGCTCATTGTTTTGGTTTGGTAGAAAACGATGGCTTTTTAGGACGCCCCTTTTGGCGTAGGGTGTGTTTCAGTTGTAGTCGGGCTGCGGATTGTGTTACCCAAGACTCCGAACCGTAGGGTGTTCCGCGAATGACACTCCTGCGAATTGCTTCGAGCTCACTTTCGGAGTGAGCCTCATTGACGTAGGTAAGCCAAGACCGAGGTCGAGGAATTGGCCATTTCGCGAGTATCCTCTGTTGCTTTGAATCCCGATATTGTTTACGCCAAGCACTTCCAAATTTCCAATCTTCGGCGCGTTTGCATAGGCTTGCTCGAACCGGATTGCGTTCAACGTAACGCAGCACCGCCAGAAGATGCGAGTCGTCTTCGATCGGAAAAGTCTTAAATCGACCTTGGTACAGATGCCCTGTTCCTTCCGTGTGGTGATGAGCGTGCCAACGCATCGTATGAGTGTGCGTAAGCCAGCGGAAGAAATCTGTCGGTTGGTTCTTTGTTTCTGGGCAAACCACAAAATGCCAATGATTGGGCATGATGCAATAAGCGTACCGAGGAAGCGATTCCCGCTCCCAAGCTTCTGAAGGACTCGTTCAAAGGCGTCGTAGTCCTCAGATTTTTCGAATAGCGGCAGCCTCGCCACTGCGCGATTCAGAACATGAAAACAAGTATGTGCGGGGCAAACCCGTGGTCGTCGTGGCATTGTAGTAGTGTATCCAATTGCAGCCCCTAAAACAGAACTGCGTCCCCTTCGTTCGCTCCCGTCTCCTTTGTTCGCTCCGAGGCTCAAATCGAGGGTGTCAGCATTGGAGGCCATTCTCGGTGGGCAACTGTATTCCGGGCTCACCTGGATCGCTCGATTTACAAATCGCATAATTTGCGATTCGTAACTTCAACTTGTGTTATTACCACAAGGGTCGCGATGCAAATCGCCATTGCAATAGGTTATCAATACGAATCAGGCAACTGCCCTCGCTGCCACTTGGCATACCAACTGACTTCAATCCCCTCGGGCCTAAAGTTATTAGGTGGCCTTAGTTGTTCAAGGTTCGGCAAGTCAACGGGAAAACCAGTCAGTTGTCGATACAAGACTGAATCGCGTTTCCTCGCAAGATCAACGATCCGCATCCACATGACTCGCCATTTCTCGAGTTTTGGTGAATTCAAATCAAGTTGCGAAATAAGTCGTTTTGATTCGGTACGATGTCCGACCAAAACTCCATCCGGCAATATTGCCACAGCATCTGAAGACAACAGCGTCAAAGGATCCGCGACTTGCTGATCGAGTTTCACAGAATTGCATCGTCGACAAGCGTAGACGAGATTCAGGTAGTCAAAGGTACGTAACGGTGCGAGAGACTGCGGTTCGAAATGGTCTAATTCAAATTCACCCGTAACCTGCCCCCATGACTCGCGTTTGAGACAATATACACAGTGTCATTTCCGATTAGAAACTTAGCCACTTTTGCGGTTTGGCTGGCGCTTAGGTTGCGTGATTACTGGCTGAGATTTCTGTGCAAAATAAACTTTCGATGAATAGATTTTTCGCAAAGTGTGCGATCAGACTCGAGTTGG
>JANMLD010000084.1:0-5492 GCA_031372345.1 Pirellula sp. | reverse complement strand
TTGCGGTTATGCTTTTATTTTATTCGCGAAGTGCATTGCACTGTCGACTTTTGCACCGAAAATTTACGTCTCTTTAACGCAATTTTGGGTAGCAAATGGCGACAATGTTGCTGCCAATCTTTGGACTACTTGGCTTTGGCTTTTTTCTTGGCTGGCTTTTCTGTACCCTCTGGCACAATGTTAGCGATCAAACGAGGGACGTAACTATCATAGCGATCATCGGGCGAAGGCCCTTTTGGGTTGATCGCGGCAATTTCTTCATACAGCGGTTTTGCCACCTCGCCTAGGGCTTCGATGGCCGCAAGCGCTGGCATCGCAGTCAAAACACCGTTGGCCTCAGGTGACGCGAGGGCGCCAAGTGCCTTGAGGGCCGACGCCCGCAGGGCTCCTTCACTGTACAAACCAAGTGCTTGTGCGGCTACAATCCGAACGCTCGGCGATTCATCCGACAACGCCGCTTGCAAGGCTGCTTTGTTGGATGAGACAGCGTCAGCCCCGCGTATCAGCAACCCAAGTGCCCCCCAGTAACGAACCGCGCTGTCCTTGTCGTTCAATAGGACAATGAGTTCCTTCGTATCGGCAGGGTTAGAAAGCGAACTGAGTTCAGCCGCGGCAACGATTCGCTCTAAAGGAACCTTGGCCAAGTCACGGGCTGTATCGTACGGCGTTGAGCCTTCGGAACGAGTGTGGATTTCTCGTTCTGGCAGAAAGCAAATATCGCGAATTTTCAAAACATGCTCGCGTTGAGCGTCACGCATCTTTTCTAAAATGCGGACGTGCTCGGGGGATTGAGCTAAGTTATGAACTTCATCGCGATCGGACGTGAGGTCGTAGAGTTCCTCAACCGCCTTAGGCACTCGCCAAAAAAGCGATTGTTCGACATTCGTCTTCCCTGCGATGAAGAGTTCATTCCAAATGCGAGTCGTGGGCGTCTCGAATTGATAAGCCACACGCTGAGCTTGAGAGACATGCGGCATGTAGTTTCTTAAGTAGACATAACGTCCATCCGTGACACTGCGGACCATATCCATGCGCTCGTCCATGCGTCCACGCTGGCCGTAAATAAACGGTTGCGGTTGGCTCTGATGCGGACCAGCGAAGGCGTTCCCCTGCATCCATTCTGGCGGCTTGATTCCAGCTATACTTAGAACAGTAGGAGCAAGATCCACGAAGCTCACAAGTCGATCGGACGAACTACCCGCCTTGTACTCTTTGGGTGCTAGGTGCTCCCATTTCTTTGGGAAGAAAACCACCATGGGCACGTGTAGGCCGGAGTTCGATGGCCAACGCTTGCTGCGAGGCATTCCGCTGCCATGATCTCCGTAGTAGAAGACGATCGTGTCGTCGGCTAGCCCTGCATCGGCAATTTCCTTTAGGTGTCGACCTGCGTCCGCATCTGCTTCGCTCACCTTGTCGTAATATTGTGCCCAGTCTTCACGAACTTCTGGCGTGTCAGGATGATAGGCAGGCACACGTACTTTTGCAGGATCCGTGATCTGTTTGTGCGGGCGTGTTCGAATCTGGCTTTCATGACTTTTGGTCGAATTAAAAATGGCAAAAAAAGGTTGACCAGCGGCACGATTCTTCCAGTGGGCCTTGTTGGAAGAATCGTCCCAGACCTTTCCAGGCTCGCGCAGGTTGTAGTCGGTTTTACTGTTATTGGTGCAGTAAAAACCTGCCTCTCGCAAATACTGCGGGTACATTTTGGTTCCGGCTGGCATCGAAACCATGGAACGCATGTGCAGGCCACCGCTACTGGATGGGTACATGCCGGAGATGATCGCCGTACGGGCGGGCGCACAGACCGGGGCAACGGACCAAGCGTGCTTAAACATCATCCCTTTTGCCGCGAGCGTGTCTATATTGGGAGTTCGTGCGAGTTCGTCGCCGTAACATCCCATCTCAGGACCGTGGTCTTCGCTGGTAACCCAAAGGATGTTGGGTTGGTCGGCAGCAAACATGCACTTCGATAAATTAGCTACTGCCAAAAGGACTACGAGTTTTAGGAGAGAAATGGTACTTTTCATATTCGGAATGTCATGACAGAGGAAAAACAGTTTAGCGTCAGCGAATGGAGTTGTTGAAACGTTGGCAAGAAGAGGACGAAGCGGCGAGGTAAGGATGGTTACCAGTTGGTCCAAATTTCGTACGAACTTATTCCGAAGTGGTCAACGTTAATTCGCTCCGAGCGTTTGCTTTAACTTCATCTGGAAAAAACCATGCAGGCTTGAATTGACGATTGGCGTACAAGGGGAGCATGTTTGCAAAATAAGGAGAGCTCGGATCCTCAGAGACTCCAAACGGCAAACAGCTGATCGCGTTCGTCTTACCGGAAAAATCGACAATCATTCCATAGCTTGAGCCGCCTGAACAGTAACGTTTCCCGTCGCGGATCTCACCGTTGGTGGGACAAAGAGCAGGGCCGGCCTTGTTGCCGATCCCACCAGATCCGGCGACGCCAATTTCAATGTCGCCACGGCGAATACGGCTGAATTCTTTCCATGGGACATCGACCGATCCAAACTGCTGTTCAACTTGTTTGGCGATTTTCACGACACCCATTGCGATGACCGTTGGGTCCTTTCCGTTTACTGCAGCATTGAACGCATTGTCCTTCGCGAGATAGTGGAAAAGAACGGCACCGCGCGATTCCAAATCCGTTCGCCTATCCCATTTCTTTAGGACCGCGATGGAATTCAGAAGTAATTCCTTATCGTCTCCTACACCCGATTCGTCGGCGGTGTAAATCCGAGCAATGTACTCGTCGTCCACCTCCACCATGGTGTCGGTTGCATAGGATTTCATCTCCTCAAAGGTCAACGATTGGTCGTTGCGAATTAGATGATCAAGTCGTCGCAGTCGACTGTTGGCTTGGTGGTCGTTCATGTAATGCGGAAAGTCTTTAAGATTTGGTGCCCCGTCCGGAGTCACGTTATGCGGTCCGCTATTTGTATTGACAAGGTAACCAGCTGAGGGGTTGGCTACCTGGGGCAAGTCCTCCAGCGGGTGAAAGCCCTGCCAACGCGCCCACGCTTGATCGCCCGGACGAAGTTGGTTTGATGGAATTCGAGTATCTCGTTTGGGAACTCGTCCATTGCTGATGTAGAAGATATCTCCGTGTTTGTCGGCATACAAAATATTGAACATCACCAGCCCAAGGTGCTTGATCGAGTTCCGAAACTCGTTCATGGTTGTCGCTCGCATCATGTTGTACAACTGGTCAGCTCGGCTCGCATCATTGGAGATTGGCAATGCGAATACATAGGCAATTCCGTCTTTCACAGCGACAACCGGGCCAACCTCGGTCCGCATCGACGGAATCGCGCGTTCGTCAAATCCACTTTCACGCTTGACCTTGATTTTGTTCAGGGCCACATCGAACTTTTCCCAACCGTGGATTCCTTTGTATTGAGTTGGATCCTCCGGGTTGACAGAAAAAGTAAACACATCGCCCAGGTCAGGACCGTTGACTGTCATGCACCAAGCCGTCTGTTCGGTGCGTCCCATCGAAACGTAGGGACTTCCTAGAAAACACGCTCCCATCGCATTGATTTCGGGGCCGACGAGATGCATTTCGTACCAACGAAAAAAGCTACTTAATCGCAGGTGTGGATCCATGGAGAGCATGCAAGCGCCCGATGCGGATCGTTTCGGTGAAACCGCAAACTGATTGGATCCAAACTCAGCCCCCAGGTTCGCAGCCGGAAGGTTTTGAGACAATTTGATTCCGCCAGCGATCAAATCGTTGCGGCAATGACTGAGTGCAAACATGGTATCGATGTACATCGCAAACGCGATGACTTCGTGCGGCTCGACGGGCTTGATCCATTCAGGAATCTGTTGTCGTTTTTGAACAATATAGCGATTCACGCCCGCTGCGAAGCCTTCCCATTGCGTTTTAATTTCGGGATCCAGCTTTGCGAATAGCTCGCGCGCGTGCTGAGGGATCTGCAACGCTTGAATCAAAACGTCCGTTTGCAACTCGGAAATCCCTGCTTGTTCGGCCGCTCGACCTTGGCTGCGCAAGTAGTTCATGGCAAGGTTTTCCAACTGATCTTCTGCTTGGGCGTATCCAACGCCAAAAAACAGGCTGTGATTGTCGCGAGCGATGATGTGTGGCACGCCAAACGAATCGCGAACGATCGAGACCCGACCAGCGTCGGGAGCACCATAGCTATCTGGAGATTCTGCATACGACACACCCAATGTGGATGTTAGACTCAGCATGAAAGCCAGCAATGGAAAAAGCGTTTTCATGGACAATTCCGTCTCTTTCTGAAATTATCGATAGTCAATTCAACGAGCACCTACCATGCACCATACGTTTTCAAGTATACAACCAGACGAGATCCGCTGCATCCGATCCACCAGCTAAGCAATTCGCCTTTGCGTTCCGTGTGCCCCACCAAGTTTAGGCTAAAAGATGAAAACACCGACTGGAAATCGGAAAAAAACCAACATGTCGCTTCGCAAGAAGATCCTCTTTTCTGCGTTGACCACCGTGTTGTTTTTCGCAATGCTTGAGTGCGCGCTGACGTTGTTAGGCGTTGCACCGCAGACCAACACCGAAGATCCGTTCGTCGGATTCTCGGGGCTTTTGCCGCTGATGGAAGTGTCGACCAACGAACAAGGCGAGCAGATACTCTCCACCGCCCAAAACAAGCGTCATTGGTTCAATACACAGTCCTTTCCGAAGACCAAAAGCAAAGGAACCAAGCGAATTTTTTGCATGGGTGGATCGACAACATATGGCCATCCCTATTGGGACTCGACTTCGTTTCCAGGCTGGATGCGCGAGTTTCTTCCAGTCGTTGATTCTTCCCACAAATGGGAAGTGATCAACGCAGGTGGGATCAGCTATGCGAGCTATCGGGTCGCAAGTCTGATGGAAGAGTTGGCACAATACGAGCCGGATCTCTTCGTAATCTATTCGGTTCATAACGAGTTTTTGGAACGACGCACGTATGAAAAAATGTTTGAGGCCTCGACTCTCAGTCTCAATTCACGAGCGTTGTTGGCCCGCACTCGCACGTGGGCGTTGACCGACCGCATCCTTAAGCGAGTGCGACGCATGGCCACCACCGCCCCTGTACCCAGCGATTCCAAAAAGCCAAACGTGGAGGTCCTGCAGGGAGAGGTGGATGAAATTCTCAATCACACAGTCGGCCCGGTCGATTACCATCGCGATGTCGATTGGCGAGCCAAGGTGATTCATCATTATGAAGCAAACTTGAGACGCATGGTTGCGATTGCACGAAGCGCAGGTGCAAGAATCGTTTTCATTACACCGGCTGCCAACGAAAAAAATTGTTCGCCGTTCAAGAGTGAGCACGATCGCAACTTGGCAACCACGGACCATGAACGCTTACTGGCTCTGGTTCAGGAGGCAGAGAGCGATGCGATCAGCGAGGACGCAATGAAGTTACAGCCAGTCCTGGAAGCGTTGACCAAGATGGATCCGAATTATGCCGAGTATCATTATCGACTAGGGC
>JANMLD010000064.1:0-62991 GCA_031372345.1 Pirellula sp. | reverse complement strand
GCAACTGACGTATGTCATCGAAGACGAAGTCATGCGCATCACCAGCAAGAAGACATCCGCCAACGTGGTTCGAGTTTATCCAGTCGGTGACTTGGTCGTCCCCATCATGCAAGGTGGCGGCATGGGTGGAGGCATGGGTGGTGGCATGGGTGGTATGATGGGTGGTATGGGCGGCGGCATGGGAGGCGGCATGGGTGGTATGATGGGAGGTGGAATGGGCGGCATGGGTGGCGGAATGGGTGGAATGGGTCGTGGCGGCATGATGTCAATCCAAGACCTGCCCTCGAAGTAAAACCCATTAGAGACTGTGTTAACTCGACAGATCGGCTACTCGGCTTATGACAATAGTGGTGGGGATGACGGCTTTAACGCCATCCAAGTCCACTAAACTGACGTTGGTTATCGTATGCTGGGTCGATTTCGATACCAAAGGCTGTGAGGATTGCGTAAAATAGACAGCTTGGGCAATCGCTCGATTGTCCAATCACTCGTCTCTCGTTACCCCAGCTCGGCTTGGTTTTTCGTTTGTTTCACTTAACAGCATCTCATCGAAGGGCTCGCAAAGGATTTATCGACTGCGTCGTTGCGCGGCTGTGCATGGGCATTTGGATGATTTGCTGGAGCCAACTTCTCGTCGTTCAGGCGCAAGAGCCATTCGGAATGCCGCGATTGTCGATTCCGGATAAGACACCTGATGTGTTAGCTCCTGGCATTCGTCCCGATGCAATCATCATGCGGAATGGTATGGGAGAGAGTGTTTTCGTACCGAAGTCGAGGTATGAAGATTTCGAAAGATATCTCAGTGCCGAGAATGACCAACCGTTTGTCGTCACGATGAACGCCCTCGAACGGATGGATATTTCAGTTAAGGTCGTGCAGGCGATCGCTCAACTCAAAATCGAAGCCCAGGCCAACTTAGTCGAACCCAATAGTCGCTGGCTCAGCATTCCGATTGCTTTGGGAGCGGTGCAGGCGATACCTTCGCAGCGTTCGAGTGAAATAGTCCCGGAGTTCCCGTCGATTCGCATTTCGACTGACAGCCAAGGTTATGTGTGGCGAGTTTCGCCAGGGGCTCAGGGGGAGCGCAACTTACAATTTGCAGCGTTGAGTAACGTTCGGACTTCACCTCAGGGCCAATCCCTTCGATTGGATTTGCCATTGGTTCCAACTATCGTTCGTTTCGAGTTACCGATCGGACCGTGGGAACTGAATGTTATCGGTAGTGGCAATGAAGTTGTCGAGCCTTTTCAAGAGATCGGAACTAGCTCGGTTGCAGTCGCGCGAACATCAGGCGGTACGATCACCTTCAACTGGGCCAAGAAATCGGTTGCGGATCAAATCCAAGCGTTCGAGGTAGAGAGCCAGACAAAATATATGCCGTTGATGGAAGCTGGCGAATTTCGCGCAGTTTCCAACTTGGCGATACGCGGACCTAAAACGTTGGGAGGGAGACGATTTCTAATCACCCTTCCGGATCGGAGCAAGTGGCGGGAGCCGATGTCGTCACCGAGTTCGTTTCCGGGCTATCGATTTGGGAAATCCGAAGAAACGGCAGCCACGGCAAACACGGTGCTGCTATTGGAATTCGAAGAGGCATTTTCTCGCACGGAGATCGAATTGCCCATCGAATGGCAGACGTCAAACGCGTTGGATTCGGATCCGATTCCATTTTCCATGCTTCGTGTCGAAGGCATTCAGCGGCACGTTGGAAGTATTGATGTCGGGGTACCGCGAAATGTCTCCTTCCAGTGGGAGCCACAAGCGGGCATTCAGTTCATTCGGCAGTCGCAAGCGAGCGACGGTAATGACACGTTGTCCTATAGCTTTCGATTCAATCAACAGAACGAGCCCTTGAAAGTTCACTGGAACGTGGGGGATCGGGCGTCGGACCTCATGGCAGTGTACGACGTAGCCTACGATTCTGGAGGTCTGCATCTGAACGGCACGATTGATATTTTTGGGGATGTGCGTCAACTCCCTTTTCTGCAGCTAGATGTTCAAGGCTGGGTCGTCGATCGGGTTCAGTTGCAGCCCTCTGGCCGCGACTTAGACCTCGTAGCGATTCGGAGTCGTTCCACCCAGGACGCAGATGGTACAACTTCAATTCCCTTAAGTCTCGGCGAGCTTTTGGATGCATTGCAGACAAAGATTGGAAGCACTGGTGGAAACCGACCACAGCCCGAAGCGTTACCGACACCAACGGACACAATCGATTCGCTTCCATTGTTGACAGCACGAGAAGACAGTATCCGTCAGCCAACGCGGAGTATTTCGTTTGTGTTATCCAGACCGAGTGGACCGACAGAGAATGCTGACGATTCAAAACGCGAACTTGGTTTCTCCCTGCCAATGCTTTCGTGGTTGGATCCTGCACAACAGAGACTGTCACTTTGCGTCGGTGGCGAGCTGACGATCCAATCGGCGGTTGCGAAGTTGGAGGACGGGAACGGGACCTCTCATTCGATCAAGCGGATAGATGCGTTGCGATGGAAACAAGGTGAGTCGATCACGCTGAGTTCCGGTTCAATGCGAGGCAGCACTTCTACCTTGAAGTATCGAGTTGCCAAGTCGAAGACTTGGACCAACTGGAAAGGGATTGCCGTGGCCAACGGGACGGCCATTCAAGGCAGTGCACAAACAAGGATTGCGGTAACGGATGAGGGGTTCGACCTCTCTCAAACTTGGAGCTTGGTTTATGCAGGTGGGATTGCAAAGACGCTAAGATTAGCGGTACCCAAGGATTGGTTGGAGGATGGAGTAGCCGGGCTTGGTACCGAAGCTCAAGCAATCGATTTGCAGTTGACCATCGACAATGTCCACGTTGAGGCTAGGCCATTGCAAGACAGGCAAGACGGGCAAGACGGGTTCGGGGGCCCACGTTTTACATTCATGACTCCTGAGTTTGAACGGCACTATATTTGGTTGCAGCTTATTTTGCCGAACGCCGAAGGTGTTGCTCGATCAACGAATGAACGCAAATTGACGATTCGGAAACGCCTGAGTCACCGCGACAAGTTGTCAAGCACTCCCACTTTGTTCGATTTGCGCCTGCCATGGATTGCGGCGGACAAGGCTGACGACATTGTTTCCGTGGGGTCGTACATTGGAGACATCATACATCCTGAGGGCACTCGTTGCATTTTGCAATCGCCGCTTGGCGGAAGATACGAAACCTTAGCCGGATCTGAAAGCGGCTCGACGGTCGTGCCTTTTGATCGCACGCAACTCGAACCTAGATTGACAGGCAAACTGAGTTTACAAGCGGTTGACAACGAAATGGCCGTCGACGTTGAGTCGGTTTGGCTACAAACGATCGTCAATGCGGTCGAGCAACGAGATCGGTTTGTTGTCCGACTTAGGACGCGATCCAATTTCGTATCATTGCGATTGCCTGCGATGCTCATCGCAAACGGGGAGTATGTCGTCAACGGTCGAAAGGCGGTCGCCGTTCGCAGTCCGAGCGACGTCCACCGTGTTGATATTTTATTGGACCATGCAGGCCACAATTCGACCGTTGAGTCCGACGACGTGTTTGTTTTGGAGGTCTTCCTTTGGTCATCGAACAATTCTCAATGGCTCAAAACGCTTCAAGTGGAGTCACCATCGATCAGCAATTGCAGATCGCGTGCGCCGCTGGTTTGGCAAATTGTGGTGCCGACTACGGTTCATTTGATTGGCAACACGTCGACATTGTCGCACGGCTATCGCTGGAAATGGCAAGACCTTTGGTTTGAAAGAAAAAGCGACTGGAATCAAGATACGATTGGGAGCCAATTGGGTGCGACGTCACAACCTTTTGTCAGTCAACAAACCAATCAATATGTATTCTTTTCTCAGGACCACACCGTACCCATGCGAATCTGGTTGGCACCGCGATATTTATTGTGGGCACCGGTTGCGTCATTTGTACTGATTGCCTCTTTCTTTATTATGGAGTTTCGGTGGATACGAAGGCCATGGATTAGCATCTTTTTGTTGCTGTCCAGTTTGACGTTTTCACAATGGGCATGGGATCTTTCCATTGCACTCGTCCAGTGCTTAATCGCCGCCATCGGAATTGCAGTCATGTACTCAACTCTGAAATGGGTTGTTGATCGAAGGGCACGACGTAGAAGCGTCTTTGCATTGCGTCCGTCCTCTCCCATGATCCCTTCTTTGGTTCGAGTTCCAGCGCTATCCGCCTCGGCCGTACTATCGAAACCGGTAGCTGCAAACGCAGCGTCGCCCGCAATGTCAGCTGAATTGCCAGCATCGACGACGACCAGCCTAGACGCAGATGGTGGCAAATGATGGCGTTGGTTTGCAGTCGCATACGCATTTTGCTTTTCTGTTTCGGGGCAGTTTGTGCGTTTTTAGCAACCGTTTCTCTAAGCAAGGGCCAGCAAACGGATCTGCCATCGAATGGGATCCCTTATCGGAGAGTTTTTGTTCCAAGTAAAGATCTCGTTTCTATTGGGCTCGACGACTTCAGTCCGATCGATGTGAAACAATTGGAGGAGCTCATTCGGAGGCATTCTACATCCCGCCAGCCGGCTGCGACGAACGAAGTAACGTCCGAAACGATTGGCAAGATCCAACTACAATCAACTTACTATGTGGCGAAATTAGTTGGCCCAGATTTGGTTTCCGAACGATCTCAATTAACGTTGGCTGGATCACCTCGTCCTGGTGAGCGCGTCTCTCTGCGACCATGGTCACTAGCGGTTCAAATACCAACCACACCAGGGAATTGGATTTTCGATGAACAGGGGGCACCTCGCATTGCAACTCTGCCCAGTGCCCAAGTTACGAGCGAAGGAGAGTTCTATCAGGGACAATACTCCTATCCGTTTGGTTGGTCCTGCAGAGCTGACTCCGCCAGCACACCGAACAATTTGAAGTTCATCTTCGAAATCCCAAAGTGCGCTAATAGCTGCCTCGTTCTTGCATTGCCGCCTCAAGCGATTGTGCAAGACTGCTTAACGGTGGCTCGACGTTTGGACGGATGGAACGAGGTAGAGCTTCGGCTAAAGGGATGGAGGGATGTAGATAAGGAGTACCTGCTCGAACGGAGCCCGTCTCGCAGCCCAGAGTCGCTTTGGTTGATTGAGCTGGGAGGCAGTCAAAATGTCTCCTTTTCGATCGCCCTTGGTGTTGGGAATCGGCCACAGGACGTTACCAATGGTTTGGATGCCCATCGGTATAGGCAACTGATTCGAGTTCAGAACCTAGAACACTTTGTTGACGGGCATGAGATGCGTACGACCTGCGAGGCGGAAGTTTTTGTGTCACCCGAGCAACCCTGGTTGCGAATGAGTTTGGAACCAGGCTCAAGACTGCGACGTCTGACCGTAAACCAGCAAGAGGTGGATTGGAAGCTGGATGACGGATGGATTCAATGGAGCGTAGGACCGGCAATCAAAGGGGTAACCACTTCCACGTCTGTCAGTGTGGTCGCCGAATTCATCTCGCCATTGTCCTTAGAGAAACTCGGGAAAACGGAAACTCCCAGAGTTTCGTTTGATCATGCGTATGTCATGTCCGGAACCACGGTAGTCCACAGCCAATTACCCTGGCGTCTGACCAATGTCGAATGCGAATCGAGTCGTATCGCTGAGCCCACGGGAGATTCCAAGTCCACCGGAGTAAATCGTCTTGAATACGCTTGGTATGCAAATCCACCAAGCCTTTCTATCGGGCTTGAACAGAGTGCTCAGGCCAGACGTTGTGAGGTATTGACTCGTTTGACAAACGACGAACAAGGCACCCAAGCGGTGATTCGAGCGAAACTCTTTTTCGGAGAACAGGATGCGAATCAGACGAAACTTGCGATCGCAGCGGGCTGGAGTGTTCGGTCTATCCATTCCGTCGACCCAAGTGATTCCTTCACGACTCAATATGATGTCGAAACCATCGCAACAGCCAGTGAGCTGCGCCTAAGCTGGGATCGCGTTCAAAAAAGCCGTGTAGCCGAACTCGAGATTCGACTGGTTCGAAACTTCGAGGATTCTCCTGGCCAACAGAGACGCATTAGGAATGCAGAAATTGTCCAGTTCGCGGATTGGAAACGAATTGACACAGTTGTATTGGAAGACGGCGGACAATTTGAGCTAAAACTTTGTGATGCGTTACTGGACGATTTGGTGACGGACGAATCGATTCCTGACTGGCAGAAGTCACTGTTGCCGAGAATTGGCAAGCACTATGTCTTTCGCTTTGACACGCGTGCGCCCAATCTTTCCATCAACAAAAAACCGAAAACAACTCGAGAGCCTGATGCAGGCACCTTGCACTCGGATTTCGTCTGGGATACGAAGCCCTATCGCCGCCAAGCGAGTACGAAGACAGAGATTGATCGTATTTCCGGTACGTCTCTCCAGTCAAGGCACGAGATCCAGTTGAGTCTGAGCTCCAATCGACGCGAGAGCGTTTCGATCGACCTTCCGTCCGACAATGTGATTTGGAGATTGAAAGAAGGGAGCAAGTGGATTCCGCTGAGTCCATTAGAGGCCAGTCCCGAGTTAAACACTCTTGGATCCGGTTTGTGGCAATTTGATTTAGGTCCAAAGGCATCGGAGTGCACACTGTTGGCTGTCGTCCATTCGGAGATCGAAAATGATGGCGAAGTGCGTTTCCCGATTCCAAAGTTGCTCAACGCAGACATGCTGTCGCAGGAAGCCAGAAGCTTAGCAACCGATGTCTCAATTGAGTCTCGCACCATCCCTTCCACGTGGAGCATCGATGAAGCAGGTTACAAGTTTCTAAAATTCAGCGACGCGAGTGGCGACTCGAAGATCGTTCTGACCGCCAAGGTTTCGACTCCGTCCCCTTTAAGAAAATGGTTCGTGATTGCCAGTGAGTACCATGTGGCTGTCGATACGTTTGGTTCACAAAAGGCGTCGCTTTATTTTCGTTCGAATGCAACGAATCAGTCTCCCTTTGTGATGGAACTGGACAACGATTGGGAGCCCTTGACGGTAGGTATACTTCGTTCCTCCGTCGTCCAGCCGATTCCGTTTCGAATCGATGGTCGCCGATTGGTCATCACTCCCGAGCTGCGCGATCTTGATGGTGAGGTGGAGTTGCATATCGACTTGACAGGTCCTCGATTGTCGAAAAAGTCTAGTATCAAAGCGATGGGAGAGTACTTCCCGTTCCGATGGCCAGATTTGGCGATGGATGCAACCTGTGCTAGTCAGCAACGCTTTCTTTGGTTGCCAGTTGAGATGCAGCTAGCGGATTTCGAGAACAAACCAGGGGTCCTGGGACAGGGAAAATGGCCCATGTGGACTTGGAGTCGAGACGTCATGGCGTTATTGTTCGGAAACTCTTTCGCTCAAGACTCAGTGATTTCTGCTAAGGCTGTACGGCCTTCAAGCGGTCTTGTTCCTCAGTGGGCTGCAACGGGTTGGCGAGTCATGCGAATGAATTCGCCGACTCCGGAAGCCAGAACTTTCGTTGGAGCAAAAAGCGATCACGGCGTTTACAGCATTCATCGAGCGGATATCGACCGCTCGTATTTGGTGTTGCTATTTGCGGTGGTAGCCTTGCTTACGCCACGTTTAATCCTGTTTCGATATCCTGTCGCGGCTTTGGCGGCTGCTTTGCTAATCGTGTGTGCTCATACGGCACCGTTGGCTGCTTCTCGATTCGCCTATACAGGCCTGATGGGTATGAGTGCCAGTTTCGTGGCCTACATGATCTATAGGTTGCTTTCGATACCTGCCAACGGCGACAAAGGTCTTTCTCAGCGGCACTCAGTGAAATGGTTACCATGGAATGATCGCGTGGGTGAAAATGAATCGGAATCCAATCACTCGCAAGGCAAGCCGATTGGTACACCGGGGAATTCGGCAGTCAATATGGGATCGCTGGGTCTGTGTTTGGCAATCGGTTGGACTGTTTTTAGCCAGTATTCACCGTTTGCCATGGTGGCATTTGGCCAAGACAAGAGCGATGCGGGAGGCAACGTATATCAGGTCGTTATTCCCATGGACGAGGAAGGGAACATGTCGGGAACGACTGCCTATGTCCCAGTCGAGATGTTGGATGTCCTAACGGGTAAGACGGAACGAAGCTGGCAAAGCGAGCGTGGTACACATCCGATCTCCGCGAAGTATGGTTTGCGCATAGGGGTAAGAGGACGTTTTAATTCGGCAGATCAGATTACCATGGTCTACGACTTCCAGGTCGGCGACGATTTAGCCCCGGTGCGTTTCCCCATCAACGCGACGCAGTTGCAACTCGCAAGATTCAGTGTGGACGGGAACGAGCTCAATCTCGGCAATAAGCTACGCAGCACTGGATTTGAGTGGATCTGGACGCCAGACAAGCCGGGGAAACGATCGGTTCAGATTATTGCTCAGCCTTTATTGAAATTCAACGAACCGGATCGCAACCGAGAGTCTACCTCTCAGTTTCTGGACATTGCTGTCCTGCCTGTCGCGAATGCGACGATGGAAATCGAAACGGATCCAAAGAATAGCTTTGAAATCGTTTCGCGTGGACAAGTTACCGACCCAGCGGGTGGTCGTTTCGTCGCGATGCTGGGAGCTATAGATCGTTTGCAATGCACCTTAACGATTCCGCTACCCAAGTCGGTCAGTCCATTTAGCAATCCGTCGAGCCTATCGGACAGTGGCGACGTGCCCGTCATGCACACGGAGTTGTTTCTTCAGAACGATATATTGCAAGCCAAGACAATTATTGATTTCCCAAAAGGGATACCCCTTGGCCGTGAGATCGAGATCGAAGCCGACCAACAGTGGTTGCCTATCGGAACGCAATGGGGGGATGCAGAATGGGTGGAGTCGCGGTCGGGCACTACCTTGTCTCGGCGACGTTATGTTCTGGAATGGAAACCACCGGGCAATGCGAACCTAAGTTCGCTATCCACTCGCGATCGGCAGATTTCCGTGGTTTGGGTTCCGCAGGCGGCAAACCAAAGCCTCAACGTCTTATTCGCCGAATGCCGTGATCGGCGAACGCGGCGCGGCACGCTTCGGTACTCAAGGGCACCAGGGGCTAGTTGGAGCATTGAAGGCATCAGCACATGGAGTTTAGCTATCGGTGCGACGGAGCGACTGGACTGGCCAGAGTTGAAAACCAAGCCTCTAGCCACAGCCCTGCGAATTCCATCGACGGGTGGATCCGGAGTATTGAAACCCAAATCGCTTGTGGACAAGCAGCAGCAAGCGCGGGTGACGACCAAGTGGGTTATCGATCATCATCGCCAGAACCTAACGTCTCGCGTAGAATTGCTCGGTGGAAGTTCGACCGCCGAACCCCTTGTCGTCGACATGCCTGATGATTTTGTGGTCACGGATTTTTACAACCGTAGCGGACCGATTCGGTATTTGCAAAGCAAGTCCAATGGCAAGCTTCATCTGCAAGTTCTGGCCGATCGCAAATCGCTCGAAATTAGCGATCTATGGATTCAAGCCAAGCGGCTGGTGTCGAATCCATCTGAACTCATGGCAAATGAGGAGTGGTTTGAACTGCCATGGATAGCCCTTCCCAGCACGGTGAATTCAGATCAAACGATGGAAATTGTTGCATCGGAAAACATCGTATTTCGCTTGGAGTCCGAGTCAGCCGTGATCTTCGGAAAGGGGCTGAACGCGCCCGCTCTCCATTTGGCCAAATCGTTTTCCGATATCCATTCGGTGACGTTGGCGGCGTCCCGTTACCAGATGATTCATCGCAAGGAACCGCTCATTGGGAGTTTAACAGTATCGCCAAATCCGAGTGCAAGTGCGAGGGAAATCGACGCAGTTGCGCAATTGACGAATTCGGTGTCCTCCAGACCCTTCTTTATCCTAGAGGTGCCTGCATCGCTCAAGGACAAATGGCAAAGCGAAGCTAGGATTAACCTGATCCCTTGCCCTGACTCGAGCAAGGCGTGGCTTCAAGTCTCTTTGCCGGAACCGTCGAGTCTTGAAGCAAAAACGCAGGTCTCCACTTTGGTCCGATTCGTTCCGCGATTCGATGAGTCGGTCAGCGATTCGGAACTGACGACACAAATTCGCGCGCTCGACAGCGAGCGGATACCGACCCAACGAGTGGATGCATTGACCGAGGTCCAATCCGAAAAGGCCCTGGGAACGCGAGCGAATGCCAAGCCATTCGATATTATAAAACGACCGTTCACGGTGGCTAAATGCATTTTGCGCGTTCGGGATGAACCTTTTTTGGTAACTTCAACCAGCCGATTCGTTCTTTTGGAATCACAGTATTGGATCGAAGCAACGGAAAGTACTTCCGCAGATGGGGCATTGGAGTGGCTGCTCGGGGACGATGCTGAGGTTTTGTCGATCGACGTTAACGGCCAGCCAGTTGATTTCAAACAAGAAGGCCAACGCATTCATTGTTCTTTGATTCAAGCCGGGCTTTGCTCAGACGTGAAGGTCTTCTCAAAGAACCGAGCCGACATTTGGACAACTAGCAAGATGAAGATCGATGCTCCCCTATTGATGGGGCACACCGAAATCGCAGAAACTGTCTTGATTGTTAGCGATCGACTTGGCGTGCTACTGGATGGCAGGTCAATTGAGGCAACGGAACCTTCGATGGCACTTGGGGCAATTGCAAAGTCCTGTTTAAGCATTCTCGAGGAATCGGAGGAACGCTGGCCCAATGCGGCGAGGTTCGAGCAAGGTTCGGACTTCGATCAGTGGAAAGGGTACTGGAATCAAAAAGCCTATCGCTACTTGGAGGAATGGTCCAATAGCGTCCAGGCCGAGGAGCAAGAAGCATTCGGACTGGCTGTTAAGCAGTGGCATTCTATGCAACGGTTTTTTCGATCCCCGCAGACGCAAGAATCGGTCGTTCAGCTTGCTAGCCGTCTCCAACCCTCGGATAACAGACTGAATGCCTTCGTCGAGCAAGATACAACCGAGTCGGGATCGCTCCCGGACAGAGCGAATCAATGGTATTCGCTCGTAGGCTGTTTGGTGATTTTGGCGGGTTTAACTTGGTTTCCATCATCGCTTGGGACAGCCCTGATGGAGCGGCCATGGTGGTGTCTCATGGCTTTGGGATTATTTGTTTGGCTAGTTTCCGGCTCGTTTTTACCAGCCCTGGTTTTTGGGTCCCTTGGGCTGATCGTGGCGGCGGACAGCTATTGGCTCGTTACCTGGCGACTTCGACGAAGCGGGATTCGCGGACCACGGTCACTTTGATTTCCCCTGGATAGGTTAGTTGTTCCTCGAACGATTTTGCGATATCTCGGCAGATTTTGGCGGCAACGGCATCGTCGGTGTTCTTCGAACTAACGATGACACGCAATTCGCGACCGGCCTGAATCGCAAACGCTTGCTCAACCCCATTGAATCCCTTTGCAATGGCTTCTAGCTCTTCCATCCGTTTGATGTAGCGTTCAAGCGATTCTCGCCTCGCACCAGGTCGTGAGGCACTGCATGCATCGGCGGTGGCAACAAGGAGCGTATATGGGAACTCAGTCGTCAGTTGGTCGTGGTGACCAAGAGCAGCATGCACGACTTGTTCGTTCTCACCATTGCGTTTGAGCAAGTCCGCTCCGATTTTCGGGTGACCACCTTCCAGTTCATGGTCCGCGGCTTTGCCAATATCGTGCAATAGGCCACAGCGACGTGCGACTTGGGGGTTGAGCCCAATCATTTCGGCCATCATGCCAGACAGGAATGCGACTTCGACGCTATGTCGCAGAACATTTTGCGAGTAACTGGTTCGGAAATGCAATCGCCCTAACATATCGATCGTTCGTTCATGAAGTCCTTGGATATTGACTTCCTGGGCCGCTTCCTCACCTTTACGTCGAATAAAGGCTTCGATTTGTTTTTCGGTGGCAGCCACGATTTCTTCGATGCGAGTCGGGTGAATACGTCCATCGATCACGAGCTTTTCGAGCGATTGCCTAGCAATTTCACGGCGGACAGGGTCAAAGCCACTTACGATCACGACACCCGGCGTATCGTCGATAATTAGATCGCATCCCGAGACTTTTTCGAACGAGCGAATGTTTCGTCCTTCGCGACCAATAATGCGTCCCTTCATGTCGTCGCTTGGGATATCGACCGTGCTCGTGCTGCTTTCGGATGTTTGAGCGGAAGCGTAACGCTGCATGGCGACCAACAGAATGTCTTGAGTCTTTTGCTGAGTGATTTCAGCCACTTTCTTTTCGTGTTTCAGGATTACGGACCCCAGCTCGCCTTGTAGCTCCTTTTCAAGAATCGACATCAGTTGCTTTTTCGCTTCGTCGATCGACATTCCGGTAACACGTGTTAGGTCGGTTTGTTGCTGCTGAATTAGCTTGGTGTAAAGTTCACCCTTTCGAGTGACGTCCTCCATGCGTTCGGTCAGTTTACGTTGCGTGTTTTCGACAAGTTTTTCTTGCTTGCGAGCATCGTCTGCGGACTGCTTGAGTAGCTCTTCTTTGCGTTCGAGAACGGATTCTCGTTTTCGGAGTTCATCTTTGACTTTCTGGTTCTCGCTATCGAATCTAGATTGCTGCTGAAGAAGTTTTTCTTTCTTTTCTAGCTCAGCGGCCTTGGTCTGGTTCTCGCAATCGAGTTTGGTTTGGTCGAGCAAACGCTTGGCTTGCGTTTTGGCATCGCGTCCCTGCAATCGATTGAGGCCGTACAGGATGGCTGCGCCGATCGCGGCCCCGACCACAGGAATGATCCAAGTTGCAATGGGATTTGCGGCAACGGTTTCGGCGAAAAGGAGGAACGGCGGAGTCGCCGAAAAGAGGCTTGAAGAGGTAAACACTGCATTTCTTTCTGTTAATCAGCTAATCAACAGACAGCAATGATGTTCGAAAAACGAGTGTGCCCTAGGGAGAACTTGGCTCGATCAACAATCCCAATACTTCGACACGTTAACTGCAAACCAACACGCCTAGCAAATGCCCAATTCCGAATAGCCGAATCGATGCGAGTCGAACTATCGAGCTCCGTCTGAAATGCAAACGAGCAGTCCATGGTAGGTGGGTTCTGCTCCCGCTGCTTTGGGCTCGAGACGCATCGCCAAAAATTTTGGACAGGCCTCTCGTTGCGATACCACCTTGGTGGGCTGGGAATTCAACGGTTGCCGTAACTGCGTTCGAAGGGTTGCAGACAGTCCGCCTAACGATCCAAGCACAAAGTGCGCATGCAAATGGGAGTATGAGTAACAGTAAAATCATTGCCGTAATCAGTAAAGTTGGTCGAGCAATCCTGGCGTGACTCGAAATCGACTATCCAGCGATCGGAATCAATCGCAGGGGAAGTGTCATTGCGTCTGTTGTGAATTTCTCGGTGGTCCAATCAAACGAGTGCGTTTTTTACAGAAGTTCTGACCAAAACGCCCGGTGCCAAATGGTAACATAGAGGCCGCGGTCCGAAAACAACCGAGTGGAAATCAATCTCAAAAATCGACCGTCAATGCCCTTTTTCACCCAATTTCTGACCGTATGTTCTGTCGTACACAGACGTTTTTTCGTTTAACCGCGTGCCCAACGGGCCGCGAGCAGTAAAGAACGCGGGGCGTTGCCCACGCGGTTAGACGAAGTAACACCAGGTTATTTCTGCCAAGGTGCTTATTGGACAAACCTATCCAAAATAGCGGGGAAATTTGACGAAACTCCAATTGCGAGATAGGCTTGTAGTTCAACTTGATGGTTGGATGGACGAAAAAGGCGGCATTTTAGTAGCCAAGATTCAAGACGAGTTCCATGAAAAAATGTATTCCGAGATTGATTGAGCGCCTGGAACGACGCGAGATGTGCGCCGCGGATTGGCAAAACGCCATAAACCGCCTCGATGTGAATATGTCGGGACTCGTCGAGCCTCTGGACGCGCTCATCGTGATCAACGACATCAATCAGCATGGAAGCCGGTCTTTGGAAACAAAACCGACTGGTTACGCTGGGCCACTCATGGATGTCAACGGGGATGGCATGATGAGTCCGCTCGACGCGTTGATCGTCATCAATTCACTGAATCGCGTCGATGTGGGTTCGGCAGCCCCGGTTGTGCGACTGCCCAATCAAGACGGAGAGATGGTTGACCTGACTTCCTTCGTTGGCAAGCGAGCGGTGGTGCTTTATTTCTATCCTAAGGACAACACGCCGGGCTGTACCGTTGAAGCGAACGACTTCAGCGTTCGCAAAGCTCAAATCGCATCGCTGGGAGCGGAACTATTTGGAGTAAGCGTCGACAACGTTCAATCTCACAACGATTTTTCCAATCAACACAAATTGAATTTTGACATACTGGCAGATACGGACAAGAAGGTCACGACCGCTTACGGTGCATTGACGGAATTCAACAACATTCCGATTGCCAAACGTACGACGTTTATCATTGGCATCGATGGTCAAGTCAAGCAAGTCTTTCGCGATGTCGATGTACTAATTCATGGCGAAGAAGTGGTCGCAGCGCTTCAATCGGGTATTTTGGGCTGAGGACTACATTTCTCTAGGGCGAGCGGCGATGTGCTAACTACCAATCCTAACCCGATACGTAAGTGAGGGACCTGCGAGGCTGTCCCTCGCTTACGCTTCGGGTTGGGATACTCTATTCTGCCGGTCGCCTAAGGACTATTGGAATGGGAAGGTCTCATCGATTGGGGCTTTGCATAACTCGACGACAAACGGCACCAGCCTCTGGCGGATGCCTGCCATCATTTGATGGCCCTTGTCTGCCGATGCGGCGTGAGGATCGCCGCATCCGGAATTGGTCGTGAGCAAATGCCAAGGGCGAGTGATCGATACCCAGCCTTTTTCAAGGGCGTCGAATCGCATCGGACGAGCGGTTCCTGGGTCGGCACTCAATCTTCCGTCGCTTGATTTGGCAACGAGCTCGGGGCGATACGCGAGGATCATCGAGGTTTCCATCTCACCGGCATGGTCATCCGGCTTATCGAAAATGTGTTGACTTAGGTCTCGCACCATTTGAAACCAATTGCACAAGAAGAGTTGGACGTCCGTCTTTCCGTGCAGCTCTCGCAACAACGGCTTCAATTCGTTTCCACCATGGCTGTTCAGCAGCAATAGTTTTCGAATGCCGCTTGCAGAGACGGATTGAACTAGGTCTTCGACGACACGAAAAAGAGTCGAGGGCATCATATTCATGGCCAGCGGAAAGCGTTGCATATTGGTTTCCGTGCCGTAGGGAATGGTGGGAAGAACGACTGGCCTTGCGCCTTGTTCCCAAGCACCCTGCGCAATCTCCGAAGCGATCCAATCCGCCTCGTAGATGTCGGTCGCATAGGGCAAATGAAGATTGTGCGGCTCCGTGGCACCCAAGGGCAAGATCGCCATCTGATACGCTGATTTCCTCACTGTTTCGAGAGTGCTCTCAGCTAGCATCCAGGGACGGGGGGAAGTTTGATGTTGGACTGAACTGGCCACGAGGATTCTTCCGAATACGAATCAACAACAACTGGTTGGAACTGCAAGCATGCCCACGCGGTTAAACGAGGTGCTTATTTCAGCTCGCCGCAGTCTCGAATGGTAATAATGGCTTGAGTGTCCCCGGAAGCACTTCCTAATCGCTCAATTTTTTTTACGACATCCATGCCTTCCAATACGCGTCCGAAGACGACATGCTTTCCGTCGAGGAACTCGGTTGGAACCGTAGTGATGAAAAACTGAGAGCCGTTGGTGTTTCGGCCTGCATTCGCCATGCTGAGTAACCCGGGTTCTTCATGCGAGAATTTAAAGGCTTCGTCGTCGAACTTCTCGCCGTAAATGCTCTCGCCACCCATTCCGTTGCCCTGAGTAAAATCTCCCCCTTGAAGCATGAATCTTGGGATAATGCGGTGAAAGGTGCTCCCCTTATAGTGCAACGGTTTCCCCAATTTCCCCGTGCCTTTTTCACCCGTGCACAGTGCACGGAAGTTTTCGGCAGTTTTCGGTAGATCCTCGCCGTACAGCCCCATCACAATGCGGCCCGCGTCTTCGTCTCCAATGGATAGGTCAAAGAAGACTTTGGAGGTGATCTTTCCGGATGGCGTGGCTTCCGAGCAACCAACGAAACAAACCAAACCCGCGAGCATCAGGAAAGGGACAATCGCCTTAAATTGCGACATTACAAACTCCAAATTGATGTTAAAAAGCCAATGCAAAAAACCAATGTTTGTTTCCGAAAACGAACCGCGATGGCGACTATTGTACTCCGAAGAGTACCCAGTGTCGTGGCCGACGCTGCTAGCGTCGGATCTGCTTCTGCCTAAGCACAACCGATGCTGGCAGCGTCCGCCACGTGTTACTAGGGTTGTTCCGCGATTTTCAGGATGCGATTGTTGTAGCTGTCGGTGATGTAAAGTTCGCCCGACTTCGGATGTACCGTAACGCCATGCGGTCTCGAAAGTTGGCAATCCAACGGACGCCCTCCAACACCGTCCCGACCCGAGACCCCTGTTCCAGCAATGCGACAAAGGGTTCCATCGCTCGGATCGTAACGGCGGACCAGATGATTCTCGGCATCTGCAATGAGGACTCGGTTCTTGGAGTCGATACAAAGATGCTTTGGACCATTCATCATCGCGTTGAGAGCTGGTTCGCGTACCGAGGTCTCGGTGCCTTTCTTGCCGCTTGCATTCACGACAGTCGCAATGGTGCCATCCGGTCGGACCACGCGCAATGCATTTCCACCTCGTTCAAGTAAGTAGACATTGCCAAGTCGATCGGCAGCCACGGCCCGAGGATCGACCAATGGAGCATTCACCGCCGTCGCCCCATCTTTTGGAATTCCCTTTTCGCCATTCCCTGCCACCATCGTCGACTTGCCGGTTTCTAGATCCAGCCGATGGATGCGATGCAAGTCCGCTATATAGAGTTGCGTGCCCGTGAAATCCGTTGAAATGCAATACGGACCGAATCCCTTGGCCTTGTCGATCGGTACCTCGAAACCCGACAAAGAACCAACCAATTTGGTCTTGGGATCTACTTGGCGGACACGCCCGTTCCAAGTATCCGCAATCAGCACACGACCATCGTTACGAATCGCCAAATTGTGTGGGCCGTTGAATTGCGCATCCAAGCCCGGCCCACCGTCGCCGCTAAAACCAAGCTCTTTGCGCCCAGCCACATGCGAAAGCACGCCTGCCCCATCCACTTTTAACAGTCGATTGCCCGATGCCATCTCTACAATCCAAAGCTGATGATCAGCATCGAACGCAGTGCCGAACGGTTCCATGAGCAAAGCTTCCGTCGCAGGTATATCGACGGCGTTTTGTTGACCACCCGCAACCAATAGGATCTTGTCCGTTCTGAGCGACGGTCTACGCAACACACGTACCTTGTGGGCTTCGCTATCGCCGATCAAGATCGAACCATCCGAATCGACAAAAACACCGTGGAGTCTTGCTAGGTTGCACTTCAGCGGATCGCCATCAGGTCCATCGCCGAGGGTACCTGTCCCAGCCACTAATTCTATATTGCCAGTTTTTGCATCAATCATCCGGACGCTGTGACTCTCGGTGTCAGCGAGCCAAACGTTGTCGTTATTATCGATGGCGATTCCCTTGGGACCTTTAAGCATTGCTTCTTTGGCTGGTCCCCCGTTTCCTTGGAAGCCGCTTTTGCCAGTACCCGCCATGTGGTGCACCCGGCCAGCCTTCAAGTCCATTTTGAATACTTGATTTCCCTCTCGAGTCGCTAACCAAAGATTGCCTTGCCGATCAAAATCGATCGAACGTGGGCCATTGAGTGGTGTTCCTGGGATCGCAGCCCCGTCGATGGTCACGCCAGATTTTCCCGTTCCAGCGAATGTACTTATCACGTTGGTCGTCATGTCTATGCTGCGAATGACATGGTTGCCGATGTCACAAACATAAAGTTGGCCATCGGGACCAAACTGGATGCTATGAGGCTGTTTGAATTCCGCCTTCGAAGCCGGTCCGCCGTCACCGGAATAACCCATCCGGCCGGTCCCAGCCAAGGTTGAGATGATGCCTGTTTTAGCATCGATTTTTCGCACGGCATGATTCATCATATCCACCACGTAAAGATTCCCGGCTTTGTCGAACCGAATCTCATGTGGAAGGTTAAAGCTAGCTTTTAACGCTGGCCCGCCGTCGCCTTCGTATCCTTTCATGCCGTTGCCGGCCATGGTTTCTATGTTGCCATCCTGACGGATTCTTCGAATGCGTTGACCCGAATACTCGCAAAACCAGATGCAACCATCCGGCCCGCGAATCACTCCAAAGGGATTATCCAGTTCAGCCTTGGTTGCCGGTCCGCCATCACCGCTGAAACCTTTCTTGCCAATGCCAGCAATTGTCTGAATGGTCCATTCTGCTTCAGAAATCGAGAAATTGGAAAGGGCGAACAAGCAGCCTAGCATGCAAGAAACAGCGGATCGAGACATGTGGAATTCAGTTTTAGTAAGAATATTCAATTCTTCGCGTTACGCCAAATTTGGAGTGCTCCGATTCATCGGAGCTTTAAGATCGTCCAGCGTTCGGAACCGTTGCAATGGATAGGAAATTGACTCTGGGAAGACGGGCATCGAATTCCCATCACCGGCCGTGTGATCTAAAAGCGGTGATAAATCCCCGCACTCCAAATTTCATACCCATTTTACCAGAATACCTGACACCTGAAAAATGGTCTTGAGTTCACCGAGGCATTTCGTGGAAACTCCCAGCTTATGAAAACACATTCCAGCGATCAGATAGCGATGGATCGACCGGTGCGTTGGGACCACCCGTTGGATCCCGAAATGCTGACACGCGCTGTTTGTTGGATATTGGATCAGCCGCCGTTTTCGGATATGAACTCCGACGTCTTTCCGTCCCATAGCTCCCTCGAGGACATCTTACGCCATGATTGTCGAATTCTTCGCTACGAACCTGGTGACATTATCGTTCGCGAAGGCGACTATGGTGGTAGTGCCTATCTTGTCCTAAGAGGATCCGTTCGAGCGTTCTTGGAATCCCTATGGCAACCGCGTGGCAAGCCTACGGACTCATCTCATTCATCAACATGGCTGGATTGGCTCAAACAACAATTCAAACAAGTCCCGCTGCCGAGCCAGGCAACGAGCAATGAAAATCGTCGCGAAGGGAGCCGTAGCGGCAATCAAACCGCAAGTGCCGACAAGAATCGACCGACGCCGCTCCAGCAAATTGAAACGGTGGATGGAAAGAGCAGAATATTCCTACAAGATATCAACGCTGTCATCAATGGTTTCCAGTCAGAGCCTCTGGGAGTTGGCGAGATCTTTGGTGAAATGGCTGCCATCACGCGGAGCCAGCACCGGTACACCGTCGTCGCGAATAGTCCAACGGTCGTTCTAGAAATCCGTTGGCAAGGTCTTCGCATGATGCGGCGAGATAAAACCTTTCGGGATTATCTCGATGCTCGATTTCGCGAAACGAGCCTACAAACACATCTTAGAGAAACGCCATTGTTGCGATTCCTAGACGATGCCGCCATGGAAAAAGTCATCGCCCAGACGAACATTGAGTCTATTGGTGAACGCGAATGGTTCTCTGAGTATCGCGATACGCAAAAATTAGATGTTCAAACGCAGATTGCGCGTGAGCCCCTGATCGCAGCCGAAGGGCATGTTGTCAAGGACCTGATCCTCATTCGCGCAGGCTTTGCAAGGCTTAGTTTTGAACAAGGCCGCGGTCACCAGACGGTAGCCTATCTTGGACGAGGGCACGTCTTTGGCCTCGCGGAACTCGCGCACCGCTTCCGGTATTCAGCGAACAACCCGTTGCCGTATCAAGAGTCGTTGCGAGCACTTGGGTTCGTCGACATCCTGCGCATTCCGAGCGAAATCGTCTTAACACATATCCTGCCGAAAATTCGCAACGCGGAGTTGCCAAAACCCATTGCCAATCCCCGTTACGACTCAGGCGGACTTGTGGTTTCGGAGCTATTACCATCATCCCGTGAAGGCTATGTTTATCCAGCTGAAAAATCGCTATCCAACTTGGAAACATCGTTGGTCGAGTTCCTGGTGGATGAACGACTGATCAATGGTAAACAGACCATGCTTATCGACCTCGATCGCTGCACGGGCTGCGATGAGTGCGTTAAGGCGTGCGCATCGACCCACGAGGGGACGCCCCGCTTTGTTCGCAACGGTCCTCAGTTTGGCCCACTTCTCTTTGCACATGCTTGTATGCATTGCACTGACCCTGTGTGCATGATCGGTTGCCCAACTGGAGCTATCGCTAGGGACCAAGACTCTGGCGTGATATCGATCGACTTGCAAACCTGTATCGGCTGTAAGACATGTGCGGAAAGTTGCCCCTACAGCAATATCGTAATGATTCAAGTTCGCGACGAGAAAGGGCGGGCAGCCGTGGATCGAAAGACTCAACTCCCCATCCTGCAAGCCTCCAAATGCGATCTATGCCAAGAATTGACGACGGGGCCAGCTTGCCAAAACGCTTGCCCACACCAAGCGCTGATTCGAATCGATACGAGTGAAACGCATGCGCTCGAACATTGGCTGACGAAGAGGGCTGGCTAATGGCTTCCAAGACACAAACTCACGCCAGTTCCGCGACGACCTCTGTCCATGCCTTGGCTGCTCAGCATGGCCGCATCGGGTGCCGACTGATTCCAAGTGCCACTGTTTTAGTCATTTGGCTCGTCATACGAAGTCTCCGAAACCAGTCGGCTGCGAGTCTGCAAAACGAGGCCTTTGTAACAGGATATTCGTTGGCCGCAATCTGTGTCTTCCTGATGTTGCTGGGTGTGAGGAAGCGAGTCTTGTCGGTTCAACTCGGACGCTTGGCAATCTGGCAACAAACCCATCACTATCTTGGACTGCTAAGCGTGGGTGCCTACGCGCTTCATGCTAAAATATTGACTACGGGCTGGCTCGAGTCCTTGCTGGCCATGAGTTTTTGGTCTATCGCACTCAGTGGATTGATTGGTTGGTACGTGAATCGCAGGTCGCCCCGCCTATTGAGAGCGGCCGGACCACAAATCCTACGACAAGATATCCCAGAACGAACTAGGCTCATCGCAAAGCAAGCCCTCGAATTGGCATTGGCATCCGCCGGCAAGAATGACACCGCTGCCTTGGCTGACCACTATCTAGTCCTCTTGAGTCCCTTTTTTGCAACCAGACGAAGTCTGATTTACCGGCTGAGCCCCAGTGGAAACACACGACGCCGACTGGTCGCGGGTCTCGAAAACATCGATCGCTACCTCAGCGAAGAAGGACGTAACCAACGTCGAGAAATGAGTTTGCTCGTTCAAGCCAAGGACGATCTTGACTTTCAATCCGCCATCCAAAACCGCATTCGCTTTTGGGCTTCTGCTCATACTTGGGTGTTAGGTGGATTTCTCGTTCTGACGACCGCGCATGTGATCGTCGCGCATCGATTCGCGAGTAGTTGGTAGCAATCCACATGAACCACTATCGTCTCCCTCGCCAACCATTCAAATGCGGGAATTCTCCGACAGGTGCCCCTTGTCCACTCGGCCCAATACGGGGGCGATGTTCGCAAAGCCACGCCGATCCAACCTTGGTGTGTAGACCGCTTAGGACGCTCGATTGGTGGAGCCGATCCATTCAAGTCTCGGTGACCCTCGTCGCCTTGATCGGGGTTAGTCTCGCGTGGAGCAACTTCGGCAACAAGCAAACGCTTGCCCCCGGCCCACTTTCGCGATCCCACGCGCAGCTTCTCGTTTCGGTCCAAACGGGCATCGACGGTCCGCACGGAATCGATTCGGCCAGCCGATGCGACTCCTGTCACCCAGGCAACGACACGGCATCTCCTGCGACCAAACAGTCCGATCTTTGCTTGAAATGCCATGTCCAGGAAATGCCCGACGCAGTCCATGGCTCACCCCACGATCTACATGGCAAGTCGCTAGCTGAGTTGGTCGCCAATGGCGATCGACGTGAGACCAAATCAAACTGGTCTCATTGGCTTGGCCGATCTCCGATCGCATGGAAGGAAAACGCGACCGAATGCAGCCAATGCCATCGCGAGCATCAAGGCTCATCGCACGATCTAAAAGAGATGACTTCCACACGATGCCAAGCTTGTCACCGCGAGCAGTTTCATTCGTTTTCCACCAACCATCCCGAATTCAAGAACTACCCATACGGCCGGACCAAGAGCATTGCATTCGATCACGTCAAGCATCGCGATTTGCACTTTTCGAAAAAAGCCGCCAACTTCGACTGCAAAGTGTGCCACGTTCAGTCGGATCAGGTGGGGGTGGTGGGCCAAGTCTTTCGGAGCGTCCCTCTCGAACAAGCGTGCGCCTCGTGCCACAAAGAACCGATCCAGTCGGCCATTCAAGAGGGCTTGATCGTTCTCCAAATCCCAAGCCTTAATCGTAAGGAGTTGATGGGCAATGGTACGGACATCGGCGATTGGCCGACACAAGCGAGTCAACTGACTGACGGCATCATCCCACCCATTATGCGATTGCTAATCGAGTCCGAACCAGGCGGCCATGCACTCTTAAAAGAATTGCCGACCTCGGGCCGATTGGTCGAGTTGGATACGAGGGACGAACAGGCTCGAGCCACGCTAGTGAAACTGTCGATCATGACGAAGCAGCTTATGCAGAAGTTGGCCAACGAGGGGCAGAGGGGCTTTCGCTCTTCCGTTGAACGCTTGGTTTCGACGTCAGGACCACTATTGGCAAATGATCGCAGTTCGCAACCGAACCCATGGCTTGACCGATTCGCCAATGGAGTACCACCCGACCTCTTTCGAGCCGCTTGGAATGAATGGTTTGAAAACGGAAGCACCGTGCCAATGGTAAGCCAAAACCCGTCACCAAGCCTTTCGCCTGTTCGCCTCTCCGCAAGTATTCGAAGCGTCGATGACGACTTGCTCGGCAAGGGTTCCAAGTTGAATCCCGGCGATGATAGTCTGCTGTTGAACGATCCGAGCAACCTTTTGGATTCGCACGGGTTGGATTCGCAAGGGCACAATGGACCGCCCTTCGAACGATTCAAAGACTCGCGAGCTTGGGATCAACTTGCCTTTGGCGGGTGGATGATCGATCGACAGCGCATGGCTATCGTCTACGTACCGAGCGGGCATGCTGATGCTTGGCTCTCGAGATGGATCGAGCTTGAGGAAATGAGACCAAGCGAGAACTCGCTACCCAATGACGTAGAGCAGAATAAAATCGCGATGGCCAAGCAGTGTCGACAGTGTCACTCGCTTCAAGCTGCACTCAAACACGACCAACCCTTGCACCATGACAACTGGACCGCTTCCTTTCGCCAAGCCAACCAAAGTCCATTGAGTCAAGTGATGTTTGCATCTGCTGAAGGATCGAACGCATGTTGGAAATCGAAAAGTCGAGCAGCCAACCTCTCTCCAATCACCAAGTTCGACCATACACCTCACCTGACGCTGCCAAAGATTAGCGATTGCCGTTCATGCCATCAGTTAGAATCGTTTAATCTAGGTGGTTCCACGGATCTTGTAACCAAAGGCTCCACATCGCCCCATGAGCCTCATGGGGAATTTGCCCCAATGCAAAAAGCCCAATGCGCGGGCTGTCATCAACCCAACGCTGCTGGCGAGTCCTGTACGCAATGCCACAACTATCATGTCGGCATCAAGGGATGGCTTGAGGGACATAAATAACATGCTAATGCCACGGCATCGAGTTCAACTCTGGGGATGTTTACCCTCTCTGTAGAATCCGCGATTCCAGTTTGAGACAGAAGCAGCCTGCCGACACCTTTTGAATCACCTCAACACGTGAATTTCGCCCAATCGATTCCTATTGAATGCAATTTCAGGGCTGGTTATGATTAATGGCGATTGTTTCATCGAGTTCAAGGAATATGTTCCACGCTCTTCTAGATAGAGATTTTTTTGAAAAATTTTCCAAACGGATACATCATGCCCTCACCAATTGTACTTACGCCGCAGTTGATTCTCGTAACTCCAGCAACTGGCATTAAAACGGGGAAGGAACCTTCCAAGTCGTTCAAATTCGATCTGGTTCCAGGCCTCGATAAGGAACTCTTGCGAGAGTTGGAGTTAAAGGGAGTGAGCGTTAAAATGCGAATCTTTGCGTACGCTACACTGAAGACGAAGACAGGTCGCGCTGGTTTAGTTAGTATGCAAATCTCGCTTGACAACAAAAAGATAGCGTCGAAGAGTCACCAATTCGACCCGACTGATTGGCCTCCAGGACAGGGCATTACCGTTGACGAGGAAGTTTTGGTTCCCAAACTCAAGGGGCTTAGAAGCAATCATGTTATAAGTGCCGATACCAAGTCCCACACGGATCGCAACACGTACTGGAGGATTTACGTTCAGATACTTGAGGTATCAGAAGGTTGAGCTTCCCGGTGCCCAATTTGCTTGGGGCAGGTGAGTCTCTAGCAGGTATGGGTGCGCACGGAAACCGATCAGAGACATGCGCGGCTTGGTCCGGCCATTTGTCAACGGACGTATTTCTGGCGAGCAAACCGCCGGGCCGCTGGCCTTGTGATTTGTATTGTTTGTTTCTTCCCAGCCTGATGGGCTGGGCTAAACAAACTACTGGTCCTTTGGCCCGAAAAGACAAAAGCAGCGCAACTTCAAAACCTGCGAGGCGGGGGGTAATCGACATTGACTCACTCGCGATCTGTGGGGGATTTCACTCGCGGGAGGACTTTCCACCGGCTATCAAAAAAATCGGCCGCGATGACTTTGCCTGCAGATTCCACGCTTGGTGGTTGCGTGATATCGAGAATCGCCCAGTCGGGGAGCTTTGGGTTTTGAAGCGAGTTGGTTTTGTCATGCACCTCTCTGAAGGTGAGACCTGAGTTGAGAATGACGTAGCGACTCGGATTCAAAGGGTTCGGATAACAGAGGACTGGAACGCTATTTCCAACCAGCCCTTCTTGACCACCAATCTTCACTCCTTTTTCGTTCCAAGTAACAACTTCGCTGAGACTCTTGCTTGCGAGGAGTTTTCGCATGAGCGAGTTCGTATTGGGCGTTCCCCAAACGACAAGGTGGCAATCTCTGATATCTTGCTCGGTAACTTCGCTGGCTTTGCGGACGATGGCGTCTCCGCGCATGAGCGATCGCCAGCGAACCAGAAAATGTTCGGCTTCGAGTCGCGCCCACTTGTCGGTTGCTGTGCCGTCGGGCGATCCATCTGGCAAGATGACGATGAATCGCGACTTAAAACCATCATCGATCGGTCCTTGAAGCTTGGGTTGTTTTGCAAGGCCGTTTTCGGTAGAGATGTTCCGACTCCTCCAATTCCAGATCGAGCCATTGCCTTCGGACTGGCGGTTAGAAAGCTCCTGGCCATCGACCAAAACTCTGGGTGTTTTTGCTAACTTGGGCAAACGGATGGTCAAACTGGAAACATTGCTCGTCCTAACGAGGATTTCGTTTTTTCCTTCGTCCCAGTTTGCTTCGACTCGCGCGTCTTCCCATTGCTCTCGCATGCCGGTGATTTGTAACCAATGCATACGACTGTAGGCCAACGAACGAGTCTGCAGAACTATTTTCCTCGGTAGCGAGTTAACTCCGGTCGCAACGGCCTTTTCAATTTGCGATTGCACCTCCTTAATCACTTCAGGGTGGTACTTGTGTCCCATGCCTGGTCCGATGAGATGGGGAGGATGCAGGCCTTCCTTGTCGAGAACCTCCGCCATGTATTCGGCGGAATCGCGTTGCGGGTCGATCTCACCGGAATAACAGATCAAAGGGACATTAAAGAAGTTGCGAGCATAGTTGGGCACATCGTAAACACCCCAAAGCTTTTGTTCGTACCACGCTGGCAGTTTGTTCGGGGTAAGTTTTTGATAACGCTTCACGTCGACGAAACCCGCCCCAGTGTGAACGCATGCCCATTGGTCCGCAAAGTGAGCCCCAAGGTGCCAGGCACCAGCACCACCCATGCTGAAGCCAGCCAGGGCAATGCGCTGGAGATCGACGTTGAATCGTGCGATTGCGTCGTCCCTGGCTTCGAATACGTCGGTTTCGCCAGCGCTCTTCCAACCGTTGCAGTAGCGTCCGAAAGGATGAATGACAATGGTCCCTTTGGGCTGGAACTGGCCGGGCTTCTTGGCGTTGAGTCGACTGAAAACAAAATGCATATCGGTATCCGTATCGCCTCTGCCATGCAACCAGATCCACATCGGAACGCTTGGCTTGCCCTTGCCGTAGGCTAGTCCCTCCGGGATTTCGACTCCATACGGCTGAGGCGAATCATCGATTTTGGAGTAAAATCCGAGGATCTTTTGGCCACTCCCGTTCAGCCACGGTGTTTCGTTTTGTTTCAAGAAACGGATGCGGTTTGCGGCTTCCTCCAGCAACGCAGTCGCCTTCTTCATGTCGTCGTCTGGTTTTTTACCATACCATTCATGGAACTCGATGGCGTACCGCACGGCCTTTAGGAATATGTCAGCGTCCGCAGCCCGCGGATGTTTTTTTACCGAGGCAAAGTCACGCGTCAGTTCCGCGAGTCTAGCTTCCAGTATTTTGATCTCGTCTGGGCTGAGCTCACCCGTTGGCTTGGGAGGCAGCGAACCTCGAAAAGATGCGGTCGCACCATCTGGCTGAAGTTGAGCCTGTGCGATGGCGGAGAGGAGAGTGGCGTAGAGTTGGATAAAAAGGAAAAGGGTTCTCATAGCATTTGGGTGGGGTAGGAGCGGATTTACGGTGCATTCCTGCAGATCTTGTTGTGGTAGATCTTAACGTAAATTCCGAGCCGCCACGAGGAAATCGGCTAGACTGATGTAAGCCTGAAACAGTGTTGGAGAATAGAACTATGAGAATCTGCCGTTATTCGATTTTGGTTTTGATCGCGACATCGACTGCACTCTTGAATGCCACCGAGGAATCGCAGCAGGGTGAAATCCGATCGACTGAAGGGGGCTCATATCAAGTAGCGCCAGATTTCCCACAATCTCAATCGAAGATGGTTCTAGAAGCGGCGTCCGCCGTCGCCACCGATTCGAAAGGCGGTATCCTCATCTTCCATCGGGGTGAGAATCCCGTTCTTCGATTCGATGTCAATGGAAAGTTGTTGCATTCGTTTGGAAAAGGGATGTTTGATTCTGCACATGGGTTGAGGGTCGATGCTAGCGACAATATCTGGGTAACGGACAACGCCAATCACACGGTCATCAAATTTAGTCGCGAAGGCCGGATTCTCATGACCTTGGGGAAAAAGAATGAACCTGGCGAAGACGCTTCGCATTTCAATAAACCGGCTGACATTGCGTTCTCGGCAAACGGCGATTTCTATGTCGCGGACGGGTATGGTAATTCGCGGATTGTCAAATTCGACCAGGCCGGGAAGTTCTTGATGGCATGGGGTAAGAAAGGGACTGGTCCCGGCGAGTTTAACCTGCCCCATGCGGTACAAATGGACGCAGAAGGACGACTCTATGTCGGAGATCGCGAGAACAATCGTATTCAGGTCTTTGACGCCGACGGAAAGTTCATTCGGCAGATCGAACGGATCGCTCCCTTTGGCTTATGCATTACACCTGACCAGTTCTTATTTGTGGCAGACGGCCGAGCGAACAAAGTTACCAAGATGACGCTGGATGGAAACATTTTGACGTCATGGGGAACGACTGGAGATGAGCCAGGGAATTTCCGAATGGCTCACGGGCTGACAGTAGCTCGAGACGGGGCGGTCTACGTCACCGAAATCACAGGGAAACGCGTCCAGAAATTTGTTGCGAAATAATGATCACGCATGGCCTGTCGCCTGTGAACAAGATTCCGTCAATTCACGAAATCAACGCTAAGCAAAAACGAAGCACAAGCGACACTTGTGTTTTCGCTACCGCTGGGTTCATCCCAGCGGGGCGATAATTGGCAGCTACAGGCAAACCGGACAGACCTTTGCTCTCCGTCGGTTTTACACCGGCGGACGCAGCGTTTGAGTGTTAAAGCCAATCACTACCCCTTTGCGACAAAGGTAACTTCTTTCGGAAAGACACAATGCATATTTCTTACATGGGAGCATCGCCCTGACTGCGATTTGATCGCCGACGTTACAAGAATGCTGCTATGTGCCTACTACTACTACGAGCAGGAACATGCGTTGCGTAAGCCTCCTAAACAAACAACTCCTGGACCACGCGTCCATGGACATCGGTCAGTCGGAAATCGCGCCCGGAATAGCGGTACGTCAAGCGCTGATGGTCTAAGCCCATTAAATGTAAAATCGTCGCGTGCAAATCATGCACATGCACCCGGTCCTCAACGGCATTCATTCCAAACTCATCCGTTGCTCCATACGTGAGTCCGCCCCGGATTCCTCCCCCTGCCAAGGCCATCGAGAAGCCCGTGTGATGGTGATCCCGACCGGGCTTGGCCTTTTCGTTCTTCTTGTTGATCTCCGAATAAGGCGTGCGACCAAACTCACCACCCCAGATCACCAACGTATCGTCCAACATCCCACGCTGCTTCAGATCCGTCAACAATGCGGCGGTCGCTCGATCGCTGTCGGCGCAGAGCTTGCGGTGCTGATTGTCGTTGTCGCTATGCGTGTCCCAAGGCTGTTTATTCTTGTTGGTAACGTAATACACTTGAACCATGCGAACGCCACTTTCCAACAACCGCCGAGCGATCAAACAACTGTTCGAAAACGGAGTCTCGCCGTACATCTCGCGAGTCTCTTTGGATTCTCGTGCCACATCAAACGCTTCCCGAACTTCGCTTTGCATTTGAAAGGCCAACTCCATCGCGCGAATCTGCTCGTCGAAGATCGCATCGTTCTCGCGGGCCTGCATGTGCTTGCGATTCAAGGCCTGGAGCAAGTCCAGCTGCTGCCGCTGCTCAAACTTGCCCAACAATGGATGTTTGATGTTGGATACCATCCGGTCGACGTCCAAATCGTTTGTGTCCACCGACGTCCCTTGATATTGCCCCGGAAGGAACGAATTCGACCAGAGCTGAGGGCCAACGACCGGTCGGCCCGGACTCAACACAACGAACGAAGGCAAGTTTTGGTTTTCACTCCCCAATCCATACGACATCCACGAACCCAAGCTAGGACGCACGGGCTGCAAGTGACCACAGTTCATCATGAGCAATCCAGGTTCATGATTGGGAACATCTGTGTGCATCGATCGAATGACGCACAAATCATCGGCATGGCGCGACATGTTGGGCAACAGCTCGCTCATGACCATGCCCGATTCTCCATATTGCTGAAAACGAAACGGCGAAGCCATGTAGCCCGACCCTTTCGATTCCCTGTACAGTTTTCCAGAGGGTTGCTCTCCTTCGTGCTTGGCGAGCATCGGCTTTGGATCAAACGTATCGACGTGCGACGGAGCACCGTTCATGAACAAAAACACCACCCTTTTCGCGCGAGCCGGGAAGTGCGGTACGCCAATCGGTGATGAACTTTCAGCTGCAGCGTCGGCCAAACCTTGATTGGCCATGGCTCCCATCCATCCCAACGCACCAAAGCCCGCTCCACAGCTATGCAGCATTTGTCGACGAGAAAAGTTGGTTGGATCCATAGTTATTCAGTCCACTATCAGAAGTTCATTCGATGCCAGTAAGGCTTGCAAGTATTTCGTCCACTGACGCTTTCCGTCACTACCTTCTTTCAGAAAATCAAGTCCTAAAAGGAGCTCCTCACGGTCAGGGTTTCGCGAATAAATGGATGCGTATGCGCTGTGGATGCGATCCTCGTTCGTTGAAACATCCAATTGAATCAGTCGGTCCGCAAGCTGTTCGGCTTGCTTCATCATGAAATCACTGTTCATCGCAAAGAGTTTTTGGAGAGGCGTCGTGGTCAACGACCTGCGCTCACTGTGCGTATTAGGATCCGGAAAGTCGAATAGCACCAACAGTGGATCCAACTGAAAACGACTGATCGAGCTATACAAGGTACGACGCACATCGGTCGCTTTGCTTGCTTGAATCGATCCTTTTGCAAACGAATAGTCGATGGCACCTGAAGCCACCAACAGACTATCCCGCCAAGCCTCCACGCTGAGCCGCCGACGGTTGGCTCGCCAAAGCCACTGATTTGCGGCATCGCTTTCTTGCTTTTCAAAGTCGATCGCACTCGATTGCTGATAGGTTGCGGAAAGCACAATCTCGCGGTGCAACCACTTGAGCGACCAACCATTTTGCATAAAGCGTACCGAAAGATCGTCCAACAATTCCGGATGGCTAGGTCGTTCGCCCAACTTGCCAAAGTTGCTTGGGGTGCCCACGAGTGGCTTTCCAAAGTACTGTCCCCAAACGCGATTGACGATAACGCGGGCGGTCAGCGGGTTGTTGGGTGAACCGATCGCATCGGCTAGCTCCAATCGCCCGCTCCCCTTTTTGAAGACGACTCTCTCGCCACCTGTTAGGACACGCGGGAAACCGCGTTCGACCAACTCCCCTTCGTTTTCGACGTTGCCGCGGATCATCACTTTGATGTCTCGCGGTTTTTGATCGCGGATAACATGCATGGATTTATCCGGGTCCTTGGCATGCCCATCTTTGGCTTCCACCGAATCGTCGAGAGGCATATTGAGCATTTCTGTCCCAGCAAAAACGCCAGCCAACGCGTAATAGTCCTCGGTTGGAAACGGATCGTATTTGTGGTCATGGCAGCGTGCACAAGCGATGGTGACACCGAGCAAGCCACGTGTCACCGTATCCACTCGATCTTCCCATTCCTCGGCCATCACATCCGGTGCGTTGCGGCGATAGTACTTTGGACCGAGCCCGATAAACCCCAACGCTACCCAATTCTCACGATCCTCCGGCGACATCAAATCCGCAGCCAATTGCAGTCGAACAAACTGATCGTACGGCATGTCGAGGTTGAACGCGCGAACAACCCAGTTGCGATAGAGGTACGCATTCGGGAAAAAGAGGGATTTGTCGTCACCTACAATGTGCGCTTGGTCTTCGGCATATCGAGCTACATCCAACCACACGCGAGCCCATCGTTCTCCGAATCGAACGGAAGCCAAGAGCTGATCCACTCGATCTTGAAAGGCGGTTGGCGATTCGTCTTGAACGAACGAATGCACTTCTTGTTCGGATGGCGGTAGGCCGATCAAATCCAGATAAGCTCGCCGAAGCAAAGTACGCCGGTCTGCGGCTTCGTTCGGAAAGAGCCCTTCGGCTTCGAGTTTTGCCAAAATGAACGCGTCGATAGGACGTTGGATCCATTGAGTCGATTCGACGCTCGGCAAGGCAACCCGTTTTGGTGGTTGAAAGGACCAAAACGCAGAGGCCGTTTTCCAATCGATCTCCGACGTGGCTGCCAGTGGTGGAACGGACTCGGCATCGCGTGGATCGATGGCTCCGTCGGCGACCCACTTTTCAAAGTCTGCAATAACACTTTCACTGAGTTTCCCCTTGGGGGGCATTTCAACCGACTCGTACTTCATGGCTGAGACGACGGAACCCAATTCAAGATCACCCGGAACAACTCCAGGTCCGCTTTCGCCACCACTGCGTATCGCTTCTCGCGTATCGAGACGAAGCCCACCCTTGATCGCCTGGGCCGATGCGGAATGGCATTCGTAGCAATGCTCGACCAAAACGGGACGAATTCTCTTTTCAAAGAACGCCGCGCTATCCGTTTCGTCGGCCTTAAGCTGCAAAACAAATAGACCAGTCGGAATCAACAGGAAAAAAGTAATAGGCAATGCGAAGCGGATCATTGCGTGCTTTTTGCCAAAAGAAAAGGCGGAGGTGGGATAGACAACAAGCTTAGTTGTACACTCTCGTCGGCCACATTTCAAATGGATCCGTCCCATCCGAGGTAAAACAGCGTTCCGCACCTCGGATGGAAAAACGGCAGCTGAAATGGAATCAAACGAGTTTTTGTCGGTTCTCTCGATAAAGCACGACTTTCGAACCAGCGATATAGTCATGCAAACATCGGCGTTCCGCGCCGAAAATCATCAACGCGTCGATTAGGGCGACAATGTTAACCAGCAGGTCGTCTATTGCACCAGGAATGAGCGTCACGACCACAAGGAGCGGTAGTATCCAAAGGTACCGGTAAACATAGACCTTTAAAAATGGTAGTAAATTCCCACTCTTGAAATCAACGATTTGGATTTTGGTAAGCAGCTTGCCAATCGATTGCCCGCGAGTGAAAAGCAAGTACCCATTCAGCGCGAGCATGACTGCAATTCCCAGCAGAGTCATCAAAAACTGTTCCACGATGCCAGCCGTTTGAGTACTGGCACGCTGATAAAAACCCGTCACAAATTGAATGGGCATCAGAATTCCCATCATCAGGATACCATCCACCAATGCCGATGCAAAACGCGTGAACCGACCGGCTAATTCATCCCTTCCTGATTCCGGAGCGTAATTGAGACTGTCTGTCGTAACAGGAGGGGCGTAGGGATTGACTGACATGTTGATTGACCTTGATTCGATAAAGGGTTCAATGGACTGGAACGAAACAACATCGAGGCTCGTGGCATCTCCAAAATTCCAGCACGTGAGGCACGCCCTGAGGTACGAAGGGAGTGGTAGTCGCTAGCAGTTGTGGCTTTGCCTTATTGCGCCCAACGCAAAGGTTCAGGGACGGCCTCCAAGCATGGGGCCATGATAGCACATTGAATGAGTTCGTAGTTGCCGGGCCTAGCGCATGCGTTCTGCGGGTGACAAAAAACTATTTCAAGTCGATATCCAAACTGGACGTGCCCGAAGTCGGTATTTCGATCTCAAGCCCTGATGCCTTTGAGTCCTCATAATTCTTGGGTACCTTATATTTCGGGCTTATCGTCTTAAAGACTTCCCGGCCCGGTTCGCCTTCGACTTTTTCAGAAATGAAAACGATAGCTACTTTGTGCTTGCCTGTTGCCGCCCCATCACCCGGACGGTTTGTTCCCAATACAAACTTACCGTCTGCATCCGAAATCGCGGTGGCAGATTGCCGCTCTCCAGAGGGTTCGAATGTTAGTTTGTAGCCTTCGAGTGGCTTGCCTTGGAATTTCAAAACACCGCTGGCGGGCACTACTTTTTCGATTTTCGCACCACTACCACAACCAGAACTTGCGATTGAAAATGTTGCCAAAACAAAAGTCAGTACGAACCGATTCATCAAATACCCCTGTGGAAATTCGCAATAAAAAAAGAGCGACTTCCGAATGAAAATCGCTGCTGAGCACCTTCACAAAGTTTCTTCGTTTTACCGCGTGCCCATTGGGCCGCGAGCACTGTAAAACGCGGGGCGATGCCCACGCGGTTAAACGAAATTACACCAGGGTATTTCTGCCGAGGTGTTTGGAATACCGTTGATTACCTAGCACTAATTGTCGATCGTGAGCGTTTCACCACCGTTGATTGTGCCTAGTGCGAGCCAAGCGGCAGCGTCCACTGAATTCGAATAGAAGGAAACGGATCCATCGCCTCGAACCACATTTACGCCACCGGTGTGGAAACTTCTGGCTGCTAGGTGTCCGTTGGCTGTGCCTGCGCAGTCGCGGTATTGCGAATTCGGAGGTAGGGTGTGCGTGTAAAAGGTTGCTACTGTCAAACCACGGTAATACTGAAGTCCTCGGTATTGCCATGCCTGTGTTGCTGGGTTATCGCACTCGGAAATCGGGTAGGTAGCCAAGGTTGCAGCGGTCCAGGTCGCGTCGGCTTTGTTCGTAGCTGTTGCTAGATATTCTGGGCTGGTGCGGGCCAATGTTACGAATGACGATGCCGATCCGCCTGGGTGCGGACCACGCCTAATTTCGGCAAAGAACGCGGTGTTCGATAATCCATCCGTCACGTCTGCAAATCGCGTCTTTGAGTTTCTAAAGAATGGTCCAGTCATGTTCGAATAGCTCGCGTTTCCTCCCATATTCTGCATATAGTTTGCGTGCCCTGCCCACGAAAAACCAATCCTGTCGGGTGACGATGGACAAATGTAAAAAGGAATCGTCTGCTGAATTGCGGCACTGTTCAAAGTACTTCCGTTTAAGCTTACATTAAAATTGAACAAGTTGAACGAATTGCTTGCTTCCAAGTAGGGCAGCAAGACGGTGTGCGGCGTAGCATCGTTTACCAAGAAACTGCCGGCTGGAAGTCGCTTGATGGCAGATTCGTAGTTATGAATCGCCAACCCAATTTGCTTGAGATTATTCGTGCACTGCATGCGCCGTGCTGCTTCGCGAGCAGCTTGGACCGCCGGCAGCAAGAGGCCAACCAAAATCCCAATGATCGCGATGACGACCAATAACTCAACCAAGGTAAATCCAGACTTCTTCCGTAACATGCTCGAATTCTCCAAACAAATAATTGAAATCAAATGGGAACAAAGTGTTCCAGCGACATATGCTTATAGCATACCGGATTCCTTGGGAAAATACACGTAAAAATCATTTCAAGTAGTCGATGTGGTGACTGCCTCATTTTCCCTGGCAACAGCTACTAAGTTTCCTAAAACGCGGTGGAACGCGTTTTTAAGTGCCTAAATCACGTTTCGGCTTTTGCCTCGTGAACTAATTCATTTAAATACTCAATGAAACTTGGTTGTTTTAGGTAAACTTCGTTAGCCCGGATTACTCACCGGGGATTTCCGGTCATAAGCACCTACATATAAGTTTCTTCGTTAAACCGCGTTCCCATCGGGCCGCGAGCACTGTAAAATGCGGGGTGATGCCCACGCTGTTAAACGAACTAACATCCGGGTACTCCTGCCGAGGTGCTTAGCGGACAACCGTGGCTAGCGCCAAACGGCTAATGAATAATCGTGGCTAGTGCTTTGTGACAGCTAAGTATTAGGGTTGATTCCAATTAGCCGTTTGGGCGCTAGCCCCGGTTCTGTCGGACAAAACCGTGGCTAGCGCCAAAACGGCTAATCCTAAAATCAAGCAGTAACAAAGCACTAGGTTGTCGACGGCAAGTTATTTCGCAGCGGGTTTCTTGGGTTTTCTCGGCGTCAGCAAGCCGTCGAACTGCTTTTCATCGATTTCATTGGCTGCACCCGTCTCTGGGATTTCGATGCCCGCGGTCCACAACACACCGTTGACCATCAACTGCCGCATTCCAGGTAGCGACCATGCTGAATGTGCGTCCAAGCCTGTGAAGGAAAAAGAGCGACCGCCGGTCGGACGCTCGAAGGCCCATGCCACGATGTCTTTGTCCAAACCCGCGCGACTCCCAGCATACTCTTTGCCAGACCAAACCAACGGTGTTATGCCTTTCATGCCATCGACGAATTGAATTCCATTGAGCCAACCGTCGTTGATCTTCCAAGCAGCCACGCCTCGCGTAATTGGGTGTTTCGGGAAATCGACATGATTGCTATCCCAATGACCACGCCCCGACGCGGTTTTGACGTAAATGCCACCCAACCAACTCTTGGCCTGATCCGCAAACGATTCTGGAAAGTCGACCGCTTGATGGATCATCACGATGCCAACACCCGAGTCGACCAACGACTGAAGTTTGGCGACTCGCAATGGCGTTTCGAGAAACGCCTGCTTGCCTCCACCATCGGTGTAGAAGACGACCGACTTGGCATTCGCAAAGACACGATCCTCGTCGGGCCATCCGTCTCGTACTTGGACAATTTCCACGTTGCTGGTCTGCCGAAGCAAAGCTGCCAGACAGTCGCATCCGGCCAAGTAGTCGTGATGGCCGACAACATCCACCAAGGCTGTTTCGCCTGCAATGAGTACAATTTTTTGTTTGCCGTCAGCCGTTTCCGATTGAGCTTGTAACGAACAAACGAACATTACCGAAAATGACAAGGCGAGTGAACGAAGCCAAACATTGCAATTTTTAGAATCAAGACCAGTCATAGTTTTTCTGCTTGCGGAAGCCGCGGACGTGGAGTGTGCCGTTGGAGTGAATATCAAGAAGCGTATAACTGTTGTTGGTAACGCCCGATCCTTCGACCATCGCAACAAGGGTGCAATAGTGGATATGTTCGATTTCGGTATAGGCGTTTTGGTGGCTATGACCTTGGAAAACTGCAAGGACCTTTTTCGAACCTTCTAGAACACTGCGAACTTCGGCGGCATTTTTCACGCAGTGGGAACTGTTGCCATCAAGTCTCTGATGAGCCAAAACAATGACTTTGTCCTCTGCTTTCTTGAGATCTTGACGCAACCAATCGATTTCGGATTCCGGGATATTGGCATCATCCCAGGCTGAGTTCTTGCGCCCGTAAGGCTTGCCGTCTTTGCGAAAGCATGCGTCCAGCACGACGAAGTGCACCCCTTTGCGATCAAAGGAATAGTAGGATTCTTTTTGCCCGACTTGGCCCAAAAACTCTTCCTTGGTAAGCATATCGACACAATGATTGCCAAGGACATAGTGTCTGTCTTGTGCAATGGCCGCAAACGGTTCATTGACCTTCGCGAGGTAACGGAGTTCCACTTCTGGCGAATCGGCAGCATCGATCAAATCGCCGAGTTCAACGAGGAAGTCGGGCTTGTCCATTGCAAACTGAGTCGCGGCCTCGGCAAGCTTTGCGAGTGTTTCGCGATAATGGCGAGTACCGGCCGGATCCTTGTCGGCGTAGTGCATATCGGTCACCAAGGCAACGCGAAGCGCGGGTGGTAAATCGTCGGCCAAGAGCGAATTGACTCGCGTCAACGCAGTCGCGCTCAGCACCAACGAGCTTCCCCGAAGAAACGCCCTGCGGTGAATTGAATTGAAACTATTCTGAATTCGTCCCATGCTACGGCAACCCTATTTCAAGCCCTTACTTCATTTGGGAGGGCGAGGCTCCTGCCGAGCTTGGCTTTGGCTCGGCAGGAGCCTCGCCCTCCCGGTAAATGCATATCCGCCGCTCGCCTTACACCCTTACTCCCTTACTCCCTTACTCCCTTACTCCAACACTCCAACACTCCGCTCCTCCGCTCCCCTACTTCTTCGCAAACTCATGCAGCAATCGGCCTGGGCTGCCCATGATGTTGTAGCCCGCATCGACGTGCAAGATTTCGCCCGTAATGCCGCCGCTATAGGGGCTCATCAAGTAGGCACCGGAGCGTCCTACTTCTTCGTGCGTCACGCAACGCCCAAGCGGTGCCACGTATCCATAGTACTCTTGCATTTCGCCGACACCAGCCGCGACGCCAGCCAAGGTTTTGAGTGGTCCGGCGCTAACGGCGTTGACTCGAATGCTTTTTGGGCCCATGTCGTAGGCTAGGTATCGCACGGTTGCATCCAATGCCGCTTTGCAGATTCCCATTACGTTGTAACCCGGAACGCATTTTTCGCCACCGAAATAGGTCATGGCCAGTACCGAGGCTTCTGGATTGAGAATCGGTCGTGCAGCGTTGGTGACTGAGATGAGACTGTAAACACTGACGTCCATGGCCAGCTTGAAGCCCGCTCGGCTGGTTTCGACGGTATCTCTGGACAAGTCATCGCGGTCGGCAAACGCAATGGAGTGCAGGAGGAAGTCGATATTCCCCATTTTTTCGCCGGCCATTTTCATGAAAGCGTCGACTTGTGCGTCATCCTGCACGTCGAGTGGCTCGAGAAAGGCCGTTTGGGTCGGGTAGGCAACCGTGCATTTTGAAACCCGCATCCGGTTTTTCTTTTTTTCATCTTCCGGTTTGTCGGGCAAATGGGAAAAACCGCAGACCCCGCCGTGTTCCATGATCTCGCGAGCGATTGCCCAAGCGATTGAGCGATCATTTGCAACCCCGAGGATCAATCCCTTCTTGCCTTCGAATAACTTCATTGCGACAAACCTTCGACATTGAGTACATGAGTAACAACTTTCCTACCCGCGTAGCCTACCCGCCGATGGTGACCATCGACAAGCCCCGCTCGACAGACAATCTCTTCAATGCAAAGCGATCCTCCTCGATTTTGCGACACTTTTGACGGCTTATGACACAATTTCACCAATTGGCAGTTGTTCAAGGCTTAGCAGGCATTAGGCGAGCAACGGGAAGCAACACACCGAAGCGTGCCATGCGACTTGCGAGAAAGCTGTGCCCCTGCTCGTTGCCCCTTCGTTTTCAGGTTATTATTGATGTTGAGCGAGCGGCCAAGTGAAAACTACCAAATATAACTCGATACGTTAGTGAGGGACCTGCGAAATTGTCCCTCGCTTACGCTTCGGGTTGGGATGTTTCAATTGCTACTCGCCTTAAAGGCCAGGAACGATCGTTCCGAATGCCCCCTTTTCCCTCGTAAAGCCAAGCTAAATATGCCAGAGGATTTGCCTGAAAAACAGCGTCCACAGTACCGTCGTGTGATCTTAAAGCTGAGCGGCGAGAGCTTGGCTCACTCTGGAGAACGGGGGATCAGCATGGATGAAGTGACCGCAATCGCCAAGCAGGTAAAACAAGCCCATGCCCTCGGTTGCCAGATTGCCGTGGTGGTCGGTGGCGGCAATATACTTCGCGGAGCCCAGTTCAAGGGCTCGAGCGGCGAGATGATTCAGGAAGCCACGGCTCACTATATGGGGATGCTTGCGACGGTCATCAACGCGCTTGCAATGCAAGATGCCCTGGAACATATAGGATGCCCGACGCGCGTCATGTCGGCGATCAAGATGGACGGGGTGGCCGAACCCTTTATCCGTCGCCGGGCGATACGCCACTTGGAGAAGGGGCGAATCGTCATCTTGGCAGCAGGAACGGGTGCACCGTTCGTGACGACCGATACCGCGGCCGCCAATCGCGGCCTCGAGCTGGATGCCGATATTGTTCTCAAAGCGACACGCGTGGATGGTGTTTACAGCGAAGACCCAGAAAAGAACCCACATGCGACCCTATATCGCGAACTCGATTACGACACCGTCATCGAGCGCAATCTCAAAGTCATGGATTCCACCGCGATTGCGCAATGTAGGACCCATCAACTGCCTATCTTGATCTTCAATTTTAAGAAGGAAGGCAACATCGTTAAAGCCGTGAGCGGCCAAAAAGTCGGGACACGTATCAGTCCGCGCACCGCGTCGGGCGAACGTATTCTAGTGAACGCTAATTGATTTACACTACTTGAATTCCCACCCACCTACCATTCTCTTTTCCCATTTAGGAGTATTGCAATATGAGTGTCGAAGACATCTTGATGGACACTGAAGACCGCATGGACAAAGCTCTCGGCGTGCTCAAAAACAATTTGGCAGGCATCCGCACAGGCCGAGCGACACCAGGGTTACTCGACTCCGTAAAAGTAACGATCTACGGTTCGCAAACGCCGCTCAAGCAACTGGCTAGCGTTGGAGCTCCCGAGCCTCAACAGTTGGTGATTCGCCCTTTCGACTCGACCACCATCAAGGAGATAGAAAAGGCCATTGTTGCGAGCGAGCTGGGGCTCAACCCTCAAAGCGACGGCCGAATCATTCGTATCAACATTCCCCCCTTGAGCACCGACGTCCGCAAGAAACTGGTTGCGCGCATTAAAGACCTCTCGGAAGAGAGCCGCGTTTCCATTCGCAATGTTCGACGCGATTCGAACAAAGCAGTCGATACGGCTGAAAAAGATAAGACTATCAGCGAAGACGATCGCGACAAGGCAAAGGAGTCGATTCAGGAACTTACGAAGAAATTCGAAAACTCCGTTACCGATTTAGCCCGAAGTCGTGAAGCCGACGTCATGGACGAGTAAGTCGTACTTCATTGTCGATAATGAAATCGTTTAACCCGAAGCCGTAGGCGATGGCTGGCGTGCAATCCGTCGCCTACGGCTCGGGGTCAAACGATTTGCTTTTCGCGAAGCGGCTTACTATTCGTTCGTCGTGATAGGATATTGTGATGGACACCGTTTATATTGAAACCTCGATCGTTAGCTACTTGCGGCAAAAACCTAGCTCGCAAGTGGTCGCGGCTGCAAGGCAGATTCTGACGCATCAATGGTGGAACGATGAACGACTGAATTACGAGCTTGTTACTTCGCAATACGTAATTGACGAGGCGTCGGGTGGAGATGTGCTGCTCGCCGCTGAAAGACTGCAATCGCTCGATGGCATCCCTTTGCTGCCGAATGCTGCCGAGATTCCACAAATTGCCCAACGCATTATGTCTTTGGGGGTTTTGCCACCGAAAGCACAGGTTGATGCTCTCCACATTTCCGCCGCAGCTCATCATAGAATACAATACTTGTTGACTTGGAACTGCAAACACATTGCAAACGCGAAAATTCTACCCCGAATCCACTCCGTTTTGAGAGATCTGGGCATTCCAATTCCAATCATTTGCACACCTGAGGAGATGCTGGGCGATGACACAGACGAGTACTGATACGACAATCGAAGAAATACACGCAATTCGACGTAATATCTCAGATCGTTTCAACGGTGACGTCTTTGAAATAGCCCGCGACGCAGCTCGTCGACAACTTGAGGCCAACCGTCCACTCTGGTGCCCCAAAGCAACAAACAATCCGATGCACCCAAGTGGCGGTTCGGGTGTTCCCGGCTTGGATACTTCTACTCCCGCCGCTGGGTGACGGCGAACTTATACTCGCGTTAGTGGAAAAACCGGCCACGATCGAAAATGAACGGAACGGCGATACTTGGGTTGGTGTCCTAGCCCTTCGGATCATCACATGAATCTTGAAATCTCTACTGAACCATTTCGCGTCACCTTGTTTGGTTACTGTGGCCTTATCGGCAACGGCAACGTACCGGCCGCGGGAAAGCAGCTCATGGATAGGATGTGGAAAGAGGTTCAATCTCACAAGATCGTCACAAAGGGAATCAATCACTGGGTGTATTTGCCGAACTCGATGATCTTCGTTGGAGTCGAATTGGTTGACCCATTTTCAGATGCTGGAACGCTCGAAAAAAAAGAGATCACGCTCGAACGGTACCTTAAGTACTTGCATGTCGGTCCCTACGCAACACTTCCGCAGATTTGGCCAGAACTGTTCACGCAACTCAAGCACAGAAACGAGGAACCTAGGCTCCCAAGTCTAGAGATATATGGTCACTGGAACCCAGATCCGACAAAATGTGAAACAACGATCTTAATCGGCCTCGGAGGGGGATAATGATCCGGCGCGTCTGCTTCGTAGTTCGTCAACAAGCACAAGACCTTTGGTCTAAGAACGAATCGGTGCTTTTCGTGTCATTTTAGATCCGTTTACTAACTTTGTTTTAACGTTCGTCCAATCGAGATTCCAATGCTGCATGACATGCCGGTTACGCTACGCTTCCCCTTTGTGTTCGCCATTGTGATGTCCATGGTCATTGCGCTCACAGCAATCGCTGCCGCAGTTTATGCCCCGAGCCCAAACGCTCTCGTTCCTATTTCGTTGTGCTTCACCTCGATCGCCATGCTTTGCGGCGTCATGGCTCATCAGAACAAACGCATCGTTGATCTGGACCGCAGATTGTGTGAAGTCGAACAAAACCGTGTCAAAAAACCGGACGGAACATAAATGAACGGATTTTCGACCATGAAAGACTTGATGTCTATCGATTGGCCATTCTCGGAGTACCGGAACGGAATCGAGCACGAGCACGAGCACCGCGATGCTGAGCACGAGCACGAGCACCACCAAAACAGTTGTTCTTCTGCTTGGTTTACGTTCCGAGGCGACTTCCGCAGTGGACACAGCCGACAAAAGTAGCAGGCACGCTCCGTCGTGCCGTCCGCTTTCGGCCATTTAATGGGTTCTAGGTGAACGGCACATGGAATGTGCCTACTACTTTGACTTTTGTCGGCGGTGTCGCAGTGGGTGTTTTTCGACGTAGCGAATTCAAGTAGTGATGTCCGAAAACGGCGAGTATTCTTTTCTTAAGTCGCCTATGATGTCAGGATGTTTCAAACGCATATGCCATCGGCAACCATTTGTGATCGCGCTCGGGCAGCCAAAGACGCACGCTTTGATGGGCTGTTTTTTACGGCTGTCCGAAGCACTGGAATCTACTGCCGCCCGGTTTGTCCCGCGCCGACTCCCAAGCGAAGCAACGTCACGTATTTCCCGTCCGCGGCCGCGGCGGCTACCGCTGGATATCGACCTTGTTTGCGCTGTCGTCCGGAACTTGCGCCAGGCTTTAATAGCGGCGGCGGAGAACATGCGGTTCAGCGCGCACTGGCGTTGATTGCCGAGGGGGCCTTGAACGAGAACTCGATCGAGTCGCTTGCCGAAAAGGGGGGTTTGAGTGGGCGGCAGTTGCGACGTGCGTTTATAGAACATACTGGGGCTACCCCAATAGCGGTGCATACGACGCGACGCCTGCTGCTTGCCAAGCAACTACTGACGGAGACCTCTTTGCCAGTGACGCAAATTGCGTTTGCCGCGGGCTTCCAAAGTTTGCGTCGCTTCCATGCCGCGTTTTCGGATGTTTGTGGAATGCCTCCGACGGCGATTCGCCGATTGCGAACGGCGGTGCCATCGGACGCGTTGAAACTACGTTTAGCGTATCGACCACCGCTGGACTTCCCGTTGATGCTTGCGTTTTTTGCCAAACGCAGGATCCCAGGAGTCGAACGTGTGAATATCGACAGTTATGAGCGGGTCCTGGGGCCAGCCTCCGCATCGACCTGGATTCGGGTTTCGGCCAATCCGGAAAAACCCGAACTCATCCTGGAGATTTCTGATACCGACCCTCGGTCCATTCCGAGCATCGTTCGTCGAGTGCGTCGGCTTTTCGATTTGGACGCAGATTTAGGAGCGGTGCATGCAGTCTTGTGTGAGGAACCGTTACTAGCAAAGGCAATTGGCAAACGACCTGGTCTGCGCGTACCAGGGGGGTGGGACGGTTTTGAAGTGGCGGTCAGAGCTGTGCTGGGTCAACAAGTCAGCGTGGCTGCAGCCACAACGCTTATGCATCGGCTTGTCGAAGTGTACGGCGAACAACGCATCGGCGGTCGCCCTGGTTTGGACCGCGTTTTTCCAACTCCCGAACGCCTAGTCGACGCTCCTTTAGAAAACATCGGGCTGCCGAAAACCCGAGCTGCAACGCTTCGGTCGTTGGCCGCTGGATATTTGGAAGGACGCGTTGGATTTCAGGCTGGCCAACGACTTGATGCGTTCGTAGAGAGCTTTACGAAACTGCCCGGCATAGGGGACTGGACTGCGCATTATGTTGCGATGCGAGCGTTGAGTCATCCAGATGCGTTTCCTGCAGGCGACTTGGTATTGCAGCAAGTGCTTGGAACGGACAAGCGATTGAGCTTACGTGAAACAGAGGTCCGATCCCAAGCGTGGCGGCCTTGGCGTGCTTACGCGGTACTTCATCTTTGGCATTTAGCGAGCGAGAGAACCCGAGGAGAAAACAATGTGGTTTGATGAATTCAAGACACCGATTGGAATGCTGAAAATTGCAGTCGATGCGAAAGGCTTGCGTTACGTGTTGTTTGAAAGCAACAAGCACGAACCATCCAATATCGTTGATTGGAAGAAGGATCGCAGGGTAACGAACGAGGCTCGCCAGCAACTGCTTCAGTATTTCTCAGGCGAACGCCAAGAGTTCGAACTGGAGATAAGTTTAGCGGGAACGGAATTCCAACGCCGCACTTGGCAAATGCTTGCGAGCATTCCGTACGGGCAGACGTGGAGTTACGCCGAACTTGCCAAGCGTGTGGATTCGCCGAAGGCCGCACGGGCGGTGGGCGCGGCCAATGGACGCAATCCGCTGCCGATCGTGTTGCCTTGTCATCGCGTTATTGGTAGCAACGGATCCTTGACCGGTTTTGGCGGTGGCTTGCCCGTTAAGCAATGGCTACTTGAACATGAAAACCGACGGGCTACTTAGCAGGGCGACCGATGCTGTACACTGGCAGAGCGGCTTAGCCCAACGCTCGATCTATCCCATGGCTCCGCTTCGCTATTCTCGGGATAGATAGATCGCTATACGTGCTCCGAGACCTTCAGCGAGCAAGCGAATTTCGTAGCTGTGAAAGTTGTCGCGGGAATTATTAGCATCCTCAGCGCCGTACTGGCAGGAATCCAGACGTGAACGCGCCGAAACGCACCGCAAGGTTGCAACGAGCTTTTCGAAACTTCAACGAGAGTTGGCCGACCACCATCGCCTGGCGACTTCGGCATCATCCCAAGTCGCACTGGATCGAAGCACGTAGCCGTGTTTGGCGAATCAGATGGAATTTGCTACAATGTAGGGAGGAGAATAAGATCATGTCACTTGAATTGCCACTCAATACAATGTCTGTCGGTGAGAAAGTCCAACTGCTTGAGCAGGTCTGGGACAATTTGTGCCATCAATCAGGGGATGTGCGATCTCCCGAATGGCATGCCGCGATACTGAAAGAGCGTCAAAAGCAAATTGACGATGGACTTATGTCGGTTTCGTCTTGGTCCGAGGCCAAAGAGCGACTGCAGAAACTTGGCAAATGAGAGTTGGTATCTCGTCCGGTGCTGAGGCCGACGTTGCAGACGGCTATTGGTTTTACGAGCGTCAAAGTCTCGGTCTTGGTGACTACTTTCGATCTTGCATTTTTGCCGACATCGAATCTTTGGTATACTTTGGTGGAATTCACGAGATCGTTGGCGGCTTCCATCGATCATTTTCGAAACGATTCCCGTTTGGCATTTACTATTCCGTTGATGGCGAATTCGTGACAGTGGTTGCAATTCTGGATCTTCGACGTAAGCCACTTTGGATACGCGACTTGCTCCAAGACAGGAAATAGGCAGAAGAAAAAATATCGGGATAGGGGCCTGGACTGCTCCGGGGCCCCAGGCTACTTAGCTGGGCGACCGATGCTGTGCACCTCGAAGCCGATTTTCACGAGCTTCTCGCGATCGAGGATGTTTCTGCCATCAAAGATAAAGGCTGGCTGTCGCATACCATCGAAGATGCGGAGTGAGTCCACGGTTTTGAACTCGTCCCATTCCGTCAGTACGGCGATGGCATGGGCTTCGGAGGCTGCTGAGTAAGCGTCGCTGACCACGGTGACGTTGGTTTCGATGAGTTTCCGGTGTTTGTCGGAAAGGCCGCCGACACTGTCCGCGAAAGACATTTCGAGCTCGGATCGAATTTGGGATTCAGGGACACGTGGGTCGTAGATGACCAGCCTGGCTCGTTCCTCTAAAAGATCGCGGCACACGTGGATGGCTGCTGACTCGCGAGTGTCGTTCGTATCTTTCTTGAACGCAAAACCCCATATGGCGATCTTCTTGTCCGACACCGTATTGAACATGGTTCGCACGATGCGTTCCGAGAATCGCCTTTTTTGATAGTCATTCATGACCACAACTTGTTCCCAGTATTGAGCGACTTCGCGAAGTCCAAAGTGTTCGCACAAGTAAACCAAATTGAGGATGTCCTTTTGGAAGCATGAGCCACCGTAGCCAACGGAGGCCCTCAAGAACTTCGGGCCGATTCGCGAGTCGGTTCCAATGGCCTTGGCGACTTCGTCAACATCTGCGCCGGTTGCTTCGCAAAGAGCAGAGATAGCGTTGATGGAGGATACGCGTTGCGCTAGGAATGCATTGGCGGCCAACTTCGAGAGTTCGCTGCTCCAAAGGTTGGTTGTTAGGATACGCTCGCGAGGAATCCAACGTCCGTAGACTTGAGCCAAGCGTTCGACGGCCTCAAGCGATTCACCTCCGATAAGTACTCGATCAGGATGCAAGAGATCGTGCACTGCGGTCCCTTCGGCAAGAAACTCGGGGTTGCTCAATACGTCGAAAGTGGCACCGTTGGCGGAACTGCTCAAGATGCGTTTTACGGCTTCAGCCGTTCGGACTGGCAGTGTCGATTTTTCGACAATGAGTTTGTGTCCTTTGGAACATTTGGCGATCTGGCGTGCGCATTTTTCGATGAACTCAAGGTTGGCCGCCCGTCCCGCTCCGATACCGAACGATTTGGTCGGTGTATTGACGGCAATGAAAATGATGTTGGCGTCGCTGATGGCGGCATCCACCTGGGTCGAGAATTTCAAATTCCTGCCGCGTGCCTCACGCACGATCTCGTCCAGCCCAGGTTCATAGACGGGTAGGTCGTCGGAATTCCATTGGTCGATGCGAGCTTGATTGAGGTCGACGACATGGACTTCAATATCTGGGCATTGTTTTGCGATCATCGCCATGGTCGGCCCGCCAACGTAGCCAGCACCGATGCAGCAAATTTTCACGGGGGACTTATACATGGAGGTAATCATGGTCGTTTTGGAGGGCGTATGGGCATAAACAGGGCTTTCATTGCTTTGACCGAATTCCACATAGTAGTTTCGTGGGCATGCAACTTTCAATCGTCATCATCAAGATAGCACGCATGATAGTGACTTGACGGGAGGGTCGGACCGACTAATTCCTTTTTAACGGCTGGATGGCCATAGGGAATGGATAGGCAGGCCGATTTGCTGGAGTTTCGGCGCAATCGCCTGGTCGATGGCACGTTTTTCTTGGCTAGTCATCAGCCAGTCCGTACGACCGATCAGCACGATGATCGTCGAAAGGACAATTGCAGCCGGCACACTACCCAGGAGAATACTAACCGGCAGCAAAGTGAACCATATGCAATGGAGTCCAAGGTGAACTCCGCAGCGGTGCATTTCGACAAGTGTCATCAGTAGAATGGCTCCCCCTGAAAGGGAAGTTGCTATCATGGCGCCGCGGAGACCGAACATAGGCACCCACCAAAAGTTGAGAATAATGTTCATCATCAGCCCGATGGCGATGATTATCCCTACGGTCTTGCCTCGCTCAGCACACCAGAAGTAGTTTTGCATGAGGAACGCCATGGCTGTAAAACAACAGTGCAGCATGGCTTGTGGCATGATTCCAAGCCCATCGGCGTATTTGCCTTGAAGCACATGTTCAAAAAGCAATGGTGCAACCGCTAGGGAAGCCACGGACAGAATCAGGTAAAAGACGGTGGCGCATTTGAAGGTGAGCCTTAGTGAGTCAGCTACCTTGCTTTGATTCCCCGCCTCCCACTCCGAGGCGAGATACGGCAGAAGCATGCCACTCAGCATGAGCGTTAGGCTTGAAAGCAACATGGGCATGATACGACCGCTATGAAATTGACCAACCAGAGCAACGCCTTGCTCGGCTGTTTCTGCTGCCAAATGGAGCAGCATGTAGCGATCCACCACATCGAATAAATTCACAAGCAAATTCATGCACCAAATGGTGACTGCGAACGGCAAGACACGCTTCCACATGGCTCGGTGAGAAATAGCTGGCAGCAAGGTGCATTCAACTTCATGCCAATTTCGAAAAGCCGGAATCGCGGGAATTAAACCTGCAACTGCTGCGATTGCAAATGCCGCAACCAAGACCCGCCAATCGTTGATCAGCAACACTCCGCAGAGGCTTGCAACCGTGAATACTAGCGAGTTGCAAGTATGCATAGCGGATACGACCCGCGGCTTGCGAAGTCCACCCAGCAATTCGGTGGTTGTATTGAATAGGATCACAATGCACAACGCCATCGCGATAAGAACCATGGTTGGGAGCGAAAGCTCGACTCCGAATATAATGCTGCTAGTGCTGGCTGGTGCCAACATCAACGTTGTGGCGCAACACATGGCTCCAAGGGTCGACCCAACGGCAACCCGTCTCAGAAATACGTTGAGCTGCCCGGAAGCTCGATACGAGGCTACAAACCGGCCGAACGTGCCGGGGAGGCCAAGCACTGCCAGTGGGGCGGCGAGAACCAAAAAGCTACTTGATAGCGCCCAGAGCCCAAGTTGCTCCTCGGCTAAAAAACGGCACAGAATGAGGTTGCGAACAAACCCAACTCCGCGTTGCAACAGATTCGCCACCAGCATAAACGAAAGGCCCGAGACCAACGAATCAGCTTGTAAACTGAGACTCGGAATGGACCGATCTGGTTCAGAACTCAATATGGCGATGGACATTCGCTCGTTTTGACTGGGGCTAAGGATAAGACTCGACGTTTGGGTAAAGCTTGCCTGCAATCCATCGCCGGGCAAGCAAACCCCCCCTTCGAGACTGAAAAGTTCGTGGTCGGCGCAACGTTGTAGCAGTTGTGCCAGTTGAACTTGATGCCACAATCCTACTTGGTCGTTGTTTTTTGAAAGTCCGGGCGTGCTGACGTTTTTAAGGATTCCCATGGCTTGGGATAATAATAGTGTGGGACCGATGGACCGCGATGATTGGCATAGTTCCCGTTGCAATAGTTGGTCTGCCACGCCATGGCTTCTTGACTCGAGGGTTCTATCTTGTAAGCCAGATACCCCGATACGTACCTAGGTCGGTTGTAAACACTGCGGTACTCCGGAATCGAGTTCCAGAGGCTATGCGAAAAGAGGTCTTGCCGCTGAAGGGCCGGATCCAGGTACGTTCCGGAAAGCCAATCACCTGCAATGCTCTGGTTGGCGAAACCAGCCAGAACCAAGGTAAGCGATGCTATTCTGGCAACTTTTTGGACCATCATTTTTAACTCCACTCAAATCAGACCTAGTTCAGACCCACTTTGGTATCTTCGAATTTCTTGAGTCGCCGATTGCACTAATGCCGCTTGCTTCTAGAAAATGAGAAATGCATGCGTTTCCGGGAAGCCTAACGACAAGACTTTTAGGAAAACCGCTTCTTTATCGGTTGTAGTGGTTCTTATTTCCAACAGTCTAAAGACGGAGAAGATAGGTGGAATGGGACCTATGACGAAGATTTGCGGATCATTACAATCGAAGCGACGTACGGAGTAGTTGTTAGGTCCAGTTTGGATTGATCAAATAGGAATTAATAAAATGAATACAAGGGTCATGCCATCTGGTTTTCAGAGAAAGCGGCTTTGGAAGTGCCTTCCTCCTTGTTCGCCGTTTGCGATTATGGTTTTAGCCATCGGTATTCTTGGCTTATGGAATGTCACACCTAGTTTGGCACAGTTTTCATCCTCCACAGCTCAGCCCGCGGTAAGTTACGCGATCTACCAAGCGCCGATCGGGACCCCAGTTTACCCTGTGGTCCAGTCGCAGATGGTGCAGCAGCCTGCGACCATGATCGGCAACTCGACGTGGATTGTGCCAGCCAGCTATTCGGCTGCGGCCTATTCGAGCAGCAGTTTTTCTCCGTCGATTTCATCCTCGTTGTCGACACGTAACTGGGCCTTGGATGTTGCAAACGCCCAAATGAATTTAGACCCGAATCGGTTGCCGGACCTTGCCAAGACCCGGCAAAGGCTGGATCAAGCGATGATGGAGCTCGAGAATTTCCTCGCGACTTCACCCCAGCACCAAGCGAACTGGCTTGCGTTCCTGACTTGGAATGAACTAAGGGCTGAACTCAAGAACGATACTCCTAGCCAAAAACGAATTGTGCAGTTCGAGAAGTCGTTTCGACAGAATCACTTTGGTTTGGAAATGCGTCAGTTTACAAATGTTCGCGAAGCCTTAGCTGTGTACTCGCATGCGTTGAAGTTTGGTGACGACCGAGCTAAATCAATCGAGAGCTTCTCGCAACTTCTGAAAAAGCTATCGGAGCAACTGCAGATCCCTAACGTCGTACAAGACTTTGAGAAGACTCGAGAAATCGGCCAATCGGTTTTGTTTCTTTCCCAAGCCAATCAGGCTAGCGATTTGATCAATGCCATTCGCGGAAGTTATTCGAGAGCCAACGCGAGGGTTCTTATATCGTCCGACTTTGTCAACAAACGATTTGCCAAGCCAGTCAACGAAGCGAACCCAGTCGATGAAGTGATTCTAGGAACACAGATCTACGGTCAGAGCTGGTTACAAGGATCGGTAACCCCACAACTGCTCGATAGTAACACACACGCCGCGTTGCGACTCAATTTGAACGGTTCCTTCTCGAGCCAAAGCATCGGCTACAATCGAAGTGTGAAATTGCATACCGTCGGTTCAGCAAACGTTGCAGCCAGCGAGACCATTGCGTTAACCGACGGAGGATTGGTTCCTCTCAATGACACCACCACGGATGCTGCACTCGCGAGTCAAATCAACGACATCGAAGCGCGTTTGCGAATCGTTCGCAAGATTGCTTCCAAGCAAGCAGCCAAGCAGAAGCCGGAAGCCGACGCGATTGCAGAGGGGCGCCTTGAGAACCGTGTTCGAACGCAGTTTCACGAAAAGCTTGCCCAGCAAATCGCAGAAGCCAATCAGAAAATCAAAACCCCAGATCTTCCGGCACTCCCGCGACTTGGCTTGGATCGTCCCAAACGATCGACGTGGAGTTCTTCCCAGTATTTAGCTTTGCTTTGGAAACTGCAGGGGCAAACCCAGCTCGGTGCTCCCTCGTCTTGTCCATTGGTCGTCGAACCGACTGGTATCACGGTTCAGCTACATGAGTCCGCAGTAAGCAATCTGTTGGATCCAGTGCTTGCTGGTCGACTTCTCAAGAACACGGACTTGGATGCCCTGGCCTCACAATTTGGTGACGTACTTGGAAAAGGTTTGGCCGATCAAAAAGAATCTGAGCCTTGGGCGGTGACCATGGCCATGTACCACCCCGTGGAAATACAGCTTGACGATTCTTTGGTTACGTTTCGGATTCGCACCGCGAAGTTGGATCGCAACGGTCAATCGCTGGAACAGGATGCGGCGATCGAAGCGTCTTACAAGATCGTCTTGATCAATGGTGCTATCCAATTGGAGCGGCAAGGCAGCGTCAAGATTAATTTCTTTGGAAAACAACAACAGGGCTCACGGGCCGTGATGCTTCGAAGTTTCCTCAAAAAGAAATTTGACGAAGTGTTCAAGGAGAACCTATTGGACCAGCCCATTCGCGTCACGGATCGCTTGCCGAGCGAACTTCGAGACTTGAACTTAAGTTCGATTCATGTCGACGATGGTTGGATCCAAGCGCACGTTCGATAGCTTTTAGACGAGCATCGGGACGGCCGAGCTGGTTCCAACGGGAGGGCGAGGCTCCTGCCGAGCTGGCGCTGCCTTGGTTCGGCAGGAGCCTCTCCCTCCCTATGGATTTGTCGTCGTCCAGTCTGGGCGGCGTTTCTCGACAAACGCAGCTAAGCCTTCCTGGGCTTCTGGACTATGGCGTGCTCCGAGATGAACCTCTAGCATCCGCTTTGTCGAGACGGAATCGTTAGCAACGTACGCTTGATTCAGGAGTGCCTTCGTCGCTTCGATCGTGTGCGGTCCGCCAGCCAACACCCCTAAGGCGATTTCTATGGCCTCTTCCAATAGATCATTCCGTTCGACGACCCGTTGCAATAATCCGATCTGTTGCGATCGAGCCGCATCAATGGTGTTGCCCACCAAGAACAACTCTCGTAGATCCCCTTCTCTGATCTTGGGACTCAAAACGCTACAGATGAGGGCCGGGAGCAATCCACGTTGCGCTTCGGGAAAACCAACCTTGAGATCCGTGCTTCCGATCGCGATATCGCACGAAGCCATGAGACCAGCCCCACCTGCGTAAGCCCCTCCATGCGCAGCCGCAATCGTGACCAATCGCGTTTTTCGCATCAGTTGTAAAGCTCGCGCAACGCATTCGGCTGAGCGCTGAACGAGTTCTGGATTGGCTGCCTCCGACAAGTCCAAACCGGAACAAAAAACGGGACCCGCACCACGCAGGATCAGGACTCGATTCGACTTATCGGCTGCCAAATGTTCGACATGTTCGCAAAGTCGTTCCAGCAAGTCAATGCAGAGGGCATTCCTGCGTTCCGGGCGATTCAGCGTTGCCAAAGCAAGACCGGGCTTCAACATTTGTATGGTTACAATTTCTGTCACGCCGAGTCTCCAAAGAAGTAGCTTTGTATTGCGAAAGACGCCGAACACTCCGTGATCGGACCACAGGACAACCGAACAAGGAGTGTTCGGTGACCATTCAAGCTTCATTCTACACTGCTTGGCAATCCTGAATGTCGTATGATGGAGGGATTGTCCACAATCAACGAAGGGGAATTCTCATGCAAATCGACAGCGGTACAATCCTAATCTCCGGCGGCAGTTCCGGATTGGGCCTAGCGTGTGTGGAAAGGCTTCTGCGAGCCGGAGCAAAAGTTCTTATAATCGATATCGCTGCGCCACCCAAAGAGATGTTGGCTAGCGCATCGGGTAGATGCTTTTATATGCGTGCCGACGTGACCAAGGACAATGAAGTACGAGCCGCGATTGATGAGGGGGAGCGCAACCTGGGGCCACTTTCAGCAGCCGTGATTTGTGCCGGCGTTCTACACTCTGAACGCTCGCTCGGACGTGACGGCCCCGCCTCGTTGGATGCCTTTCGTCGTGTGATCGAAATCAATCTCATTGGGACCTTTAATGTGTTGCGACTGAGTGCCGAAGCCATCGCCAAAAAGACCGTTGAGGATCCGGCGAGCGAGAGGGGCGTGATTGTAATGACTTCGTCCATTGCAGCCTTCGATGGCCAAACCGGCCAAAGCGCCTATGCGGCATCGAAAGGTGGGGTAGCATCCATGGCGTTGCCCATTGCTCGCGATTTAGGTCGCGTTGGCATTCGCGTGGTGAGCATTGCGCCGGGCGTCTTTGAAACTCCGATGATGCAAGCCGCACCGGACAAGGTTCGCCAACCCTTGTTGGACGAAACTGCCTTTCCAAAGCGTTTCGGCGTTCCCGATGAGTTTGCATCGGCGGTTCAGCACGTTATCGAAAACTCGATGTTCAATGGTTGCACACTGCGGTTGGACGCAGGGCTCCGCATGCCCGCCAAGTGACGCAGGTCCGCAAGCGTAGGTCCGCATCTCCGAGGCGGACGTCCTTGAGGTTGGCGAAATTCGTATTGTTGACATTGGTGAGGCGGAACTTGCCTGGAATGTAGACGGAGTGTCCGCTGGTAGCGTTTCCCGCAGCGAGAACCAGCGACTCGGAGATACGCTGCTACGTTTAAATAAACTTATCGATGAACCGTGGATCCAGCGGTATGTCGCTGACCTCGATATCCGAGATCAAATCCGAAAACAGCGTCGATCCGGAGTTCATTAGATCGATGCCAACGGATGCCCAAGCGCGTTGGAGTTTCGGTGAATCGGAGATCCCCTTCATTCGAAGATCCGCTTCCATGTCCAAAGCATTTGCAACTCGCAAGTATTCCGGGTTCGGTTTCTCCAACGAGATGGCATAGACCAGAGAGGCCAATGAAAAGCACAGTTGGTCAAAGACGCCTCCCTCGTCACCCAATAGGAAACTCTGGTCCATGAAGCTCTTTTGAAATCGAGCGATGATGAACAAAACTCGCCGCCCAAGAACACGATTGCGATGCAGGGCCTTGCGTATGAGCCGTTCCTTTTCAGGAAAGTTGTCCTTAATCCCGACCATCGATCCGGACCATGGATTCCATGAGCCCAGAACGGTGCGGGCAATGAACCACCCAAACTTGGCTTTGGCCGTCCACCCGAACTTGCCATTCACCTCCGCCATTCCGATTGGCTCTAGGTACTTGGCGCGTATACCACGGGTCATCGCATTGGGTGCACCTATGTCAGCTAGCACGGGATTGGGACCTTCATAGACCGTGGCTATAGTAAACTCATGCATGTTTTCGCCAATGTAATTCTCAATGAGCGGTCCCGCGTTTTCAATCGCCGCTTCGCCTCCCTTGCGAAGGGCATGTCGACGTTCGTCCAAATGAACGGATCGGCCCCCTTGAATTTGGTAAACGTTGATCGCAGTCTGGAGCAACGCCTTGGTCGCATAGACTTTGGCGATCATTCCCATGGTTTCATCGCGAACACCGTTGGCACCCAATCGAAAGCAAACGTCTCCCAGAACGCGGCTTGCGAGGGCATGGCACGTAGCTCGCCCCATCCAAGTTTGAATGCGCGGTGAAGCCCCGATCGGCTTGCCGAAAGTGCTTCGAAATGCGGTCCAGCCCCCTGGTTTGTTGCGTCGAGTCAGTTCGCTTCGTACCTCGGATTGGCTTGGGTCTAGGATAATTTGGGCAAGCAGTTTGAAGATTTTGGCGGCGCTGTTGACGCAGATTCCGCCACGACCCTTGGCGAGTGAACTGAAGGCTTGCGCAAGTCCCTTGCCGGGCGGACCAAGCAGTTTATCGGTTGAGACTTCGTATTCCGTCAATCGAAAGCGCGCGTTCCAGAGATAGTCGAATGCGGTAAGTCGATTGCGGATCATCCGGAAGTGTGACGTGTCCACCTTGGGGACTTCAAAAATCATCATGCCAGAGTCGCGACCTTTGGCCAGTCCCTCCCCTTCGATCTTGAGCACGAGGATGCAGATTCCGCCGTAGATTACGTTAGTGATTGGCCATTTCACGCCCGAGATAAGGTAAGTATCGCCAACGCGTCGCGCAGTAAGCGACAATTTGCTTGGGTCCGCTCCAACCCCAGGCTCCGTCAACGCAAACGATCCCAATAATTCGCCGCGGGCCATGCGAGGGAGGTAATAGTTCTTTTGAGCTTCGGTGCCAAAGTCGAGGATTGGTGTTACTGGCCCAAGAAAGTTATGCACTTCGAACAGGACCGCCAAATCTGGATGAATGAAAGTTAGAGCTCGCAGAAGCGGGCCAAGATCTCCCAGTTTGGCACCGCTACCGCCGTATTGCTTGGGGATGGCCAATCCAAAGAAGCCGATAGCAGCCAGCCCAGAAATAGTTTCATCCTGGAACAGCATTTTCGAATGATCCAGTAACGAGCCTGCTTTCTTTCTTCTCAGTAGGAACTCGATGCTTGCGGCCATGGTACTTGCCACTTCCGGCGACGGGCTGAATCGACCAGGGTCGAATTCGATGGCTTTGACACTTCCAAATAGGGAAGCGATGGTGGGAGCTTCGCCAGAGAACTGTTTCTCGGCCGCACGGTCAGCATCATCGAGCGTAGCCAACGAAGCTACTTCGTCTGCTGTCCTCCCCGCCTGTTTGAGGATCAAAGAAATAGCATCGGTGTTTCCGACCGATCGGTTTTGGGTTTCGTTAAGCATGGTCTTCGACTTTGAAGGAACATAAAACACCGGCCCATGACTGGAGTGGCCCGTGGTTGAATCCGCTTAGGACCGTTCGAGAATTAACTGTCGCATTGTCGCTGATCGCTCCGCGATCAGAACGTTGGATCGCGGAGCGATCCACGACAATAATTTCTCGAACAGTCCTTAAGCGTATCAGTTCGGAGAAACGGTGTTCAAGGGATGATCAAAAAATCCGGTCACGGGCAGGGTACCCATGCTACCTTAGGCGTCCTGTCCGCTGACATCTACCGCGAACCAATCGATGTTTTTGTTAGCGGCTTCCGGAAAATGGTGCCTTATCCCCTGGCTCATGAGGGAAGTTTCAACCATTATAATAGCATTACTTTACGTTAATCACGGCCCCCTGCGGCCATGCTTCTGGTGACTTCCATTTTGCACACATCATTTTATTTGCCGTACTTCATCGGAATGCTCTCGCTTTTCGGAGGATTCGCCAACGCCCAACCCGTTGACTTCGATCGCGATGTCCGGCCGATTTTGTCGGAACACTGTTACACATGCCATGGACCGGACGCTGGCAAGCTCAAAGCTGGCCTTCGAATGGACCGGAAAGAATCGGTCTTCAGCCAACTTGAGTCGGGAGCAACACCGGTCGTGGCGGGCAAGCTCGCCGAAAGCGAAATGATTCGGCGAATTAGCTCGCAAGATCGGGACGAGTTGATGCCCCCGCCCGAGGAAGGTAAAGCGTTAACCAGCGAACAAATCGCTACCCTCAAGCGATGGGTTCAGGACGGGGCCGCTTGGTCCAACCATTGGTCCTTCGAAACCATCAAGACGCCAACGACGCCGAAAGAGAATTTGGCAGCCGGTACGGTTTCCAATCCCATCGATACGTTTGTGCTTTCGAAACTCCGAACCGAAGGGCTGTCGCAGTCTCCTAGAGAAAACAAGGAGAGGCTCCTTCGTCGTGTGTCCCTCGACCTGACTGGTCTTCCGCCTTCGATTCAAGAGCTCGACGATTTTCTCAAGGACGATTCAAAAGAAGCGTTCGAACGGGTGGTCGATCGGTTGCTCAGCAGCCAACACTTCGGCGAGCGAATGGCGATGCCTTGGTTGGACCTAGCACGCTATGGCGATACCAGTGGCTATCACAATGATTCTCTTCGCGACATGTGGCTTTGGCGAGAGTGGGTGATCCATGCTTTCAATGCGAACATGCCGTTCGACCAGTTCACCATCGCGCAGTTGGCTGGCGATCTCATGCCTGACGCCACGATTCAACAAAAGGTTGCTAGCGGATTCCATCGCAACGTGATGACCAGCGATGAAGGAGGTCTCATTGATGCCGAGTACAGAAATCTATACGTTGTCGATCGCATCGCGACAACCGGGGTGACGTGGCTGGGCATGACGGTGGCTTGCGCTCAATGCCACGACCATAAATATGACCCAATCACTCAAGCCGACTTCTATAAACTCTACGCCTTCTTCAATAACGTGCCGGAGAATGGAAAGGATGGCGTTCGCGATCGCAATCCAATGCCGTACCTCCGCGTTGCTTCCGCGACCGAAGAGGAGCAACTACGTCAACATACCATCGCATTGGCGGAAGCCGATGGCAAGCTAGCTGAGTTGACAAAAACGCTTAGCGAGAAGCAGTCGAGTTGGGAAAAGGAGTTTGTTTCTAGCACAGTAACATCCGAATTGCCAAAACCATCGGCTCACTTTCCATTGGATGAGAATGGAGACGGCTCGGGCGATGACGGTCAGTCGCTTGTTGCCAGCAAACATGGCGATAGTCGGTTCGAGGCAGGATCGATCGGTAAGAGTTTTCATGCGACAGGCAAAGAATGGTTTGAGTATGGTGACCGATTTGGCTTTGAAAAAGATCAGCCCTTTAGTGTCACCTCGTTTTTGTCAGTTCAACCCAAGGGAGGTGCTCCGTTTGGCAAGATGGATGACAAAGACGGTTCTCGCGGATGGGATGTCGAATTCCATGGCTTGCGTCCGAGCGTGCATTTGATCCATCGCTGGCCTGAAGATCTTATCCACATTCAAGCAGATGAAGATTTCCCCGCCAAAACTTTCACGCATATCGCCGTAACCTACGACGGGTCTGGAAAAGCTGCCGGCCTCAAACTCTATGTCAACGGAGTCCTCGCCAAGTCGTCGGTCAAGAAAGACAATCTGGCTGGCTCGATTCGGACCAACACGCCATTTAGTATCGGTCGTCGAGGGGAATCCAGCGTGCTTTTCCACGGGCACATCGACGACCTTTGCATTTACCAAAGAGAGCTATCCGCCCTCGAGATATCTGCCGTAACAACTTCGGAAACTTACAAGATTGCCGCAATTGCGGCAGCGGATCGCACTACGAAGCAAAAAGAACAACTCGAAAAATTCTTTCGACAAACACAGGTGCCCGAGCTCGCTGTTCTGCAGAAATCAGTTAATGATTTACGCAAGACCAAAGAAGACTTCGAACGCTCGTTACCGAACACCATGGTCATGTCGGAAATGGAAAAGCCGCGTGAGACATTTATCAAGGTTCGCGGCAATTACGACCAAGATGGCACCAAGGTAGAAGCGGCTGTTCCTGCCTTTTTGCCACAGGTCGCTAAGCAGGTAGACGACAAACCGCTCAATCGACTCGATCTGGCCAAGTGGCTTGTTGCACCCGAACACCCGTTGACGGCCCGCGTTACCGCGAACCGATGGTGGGCTATGTTGTTCGGTACCGGACTAGTAAAAACGCTCAACGACTTTGGTTCGCAAGGTGAGCGTCCAAGTCACCCGGAGTTACTCGATTGGTTGGCTGCAGACCTGATGAAGGATTGGGACATCAAACGGGCCATCAAGCAGATGGTGTTGAGTGCAACGTATCAGCAATCGTCTCAAGTTTCATCCGCGTTGGTTGCTCGCGATCAAGAGAATCGGCTACTGTCTCGAGGTCCTCGACAGAGACTAGATGCGGAATTTCTAAGGGACAACGCGCTGGCCATAGCCGGGATCCTCAATCCTACCATTGGGGGCAAGAGCATCAAGCCATCGCAACCCGAGGGTACTTGGGAGATCAATGAAATGAGCGGATACAAGTACGAAAAGTCGAAAGGAACTGACCTCTATCGGCGCGGCCTGTATGTCTATTGGCGGCGTTCGACGGTGTATCCGTCGTTCGTTACGCTCGATGCACCGACACGCGAGTTTTGCGTCTACCAACGAGCCAAGACGAGTACTCCGCTCCAGTCGCTGGTTCTCATGAATGACCCCGTCTTCGTCGAGGCAGCCCGCGCCTTTGCACAACGCATTCTGTCGGAACCGAATCTCGATGATGCCGCTCGCGTGACCTTGGCATGGCGGCTTGCGTTGACCCGGTCACCGACCGCGACCGAACGATCGATCTTGAATCGCGTGCTCGAACAACAACAAACGACCTATCGAAATGATCTTGAAGCTGCAAAGAAGTTGGTCGCTATTGGCGATCTGCCCAAGCCCGCCAATCTGGATGATAAGGAATTGGCCGCATGGACCGCTTTCAGCAGTGTTATTCTCAATCTTAACGAGACGATATCGAACTAGCCATGGATAGGAATCAACAACTTCAGTTCGCCATACACCGCCGCAATTTTTTGCAGAATAGCTCGACCGGCATGGGAGCGATCGCATTGGCTTCTTTGATGACGCCTTCGGCGTTCGCGGGCGATGAAAAAAGCGTGCCGGGTGCATTGCGACAACTGCATTTCGCTCCCAAGGCAAAGCGGATCATCTATTTGTTCATGTCCGGTGCGCCTTCGCAATTGGATCTCTTCGATCCGAAACCGAAGCTGACCGAAATGACTGGCCAAGATCTTCCGGAGAGCGTTCGCAAAGGCCAACGCATCACGACCATGACCAGCGGCCAAAAGAATCTGTTCTGCGTGGGATCGCCGTTCAAGTTTGCGAAGCATGGCAACGTAGGCATGGATATTTCCGAACTCTTGCCGCATCTTTCGAAGGTTGTAGATGAGTGTACCTTTGTTCGTTCGCTGAATACGGACCCGATTAACCATGACCCGGCGGTTACGTTCTTTGCGACTGGAAACCAACAACCAGGACGACCGACCATGGGTGCTTGGTTGGCATATGGTCTTGGTTGCAGCAACGGCGACTTGCCCGCTTTTGTGGTTATGACCAGCGGTGGTGGCGGCCAAACACTGCAAACGCGCTACTGGGGCAATGGCTTCCTGCCAGCACAGTTCGGAGGGGTCCAGTTTCGAAACGCGGGCGATCCGGTCTTGTTTGTTTCGAACCCACCCGGAGTTAGCGGCGACACGCGCCGGCAATTGCTCGACGCAACCAACGAGCTCAATCAAGTTGCGCTGGGCAACATTGGCGACCCGGCCATCGCAGCCCATATCGCAAACTACGAACTGGCATTTCGCATGCAATCGAGCGTTCCGGAGTTGGCCGATATCTCCAACGAATCCAAAGCAACGCTTGATCTATATGGGGCGACGCCGGGAAAACCTTCCTTCGCAAACAACTGCTTGCTCGCACGGCGACTTGCGGAACGCGGCGTTCGTTTTATTCAGCTATGCCATCGCGATTGGGATCATCACGGTGATTTACCAAAAGGACTGCCGACCAAGTGCAAGGAGACGGATCAAGCATCTGCGGCCCTACTGCTCGATCTCAAGCAACGCGGTCTACTCGAGGATACGATCGTGGTCTGGGGTGGAGAGTTTGGCCGAACTGCCTATAGTCAAGGCGAGATCAAGCCGGATAATTTTGGTCGGGACCATCATCCGCGTTGCTTTACGATTTGGATGGCGGGTGGCGGGTTGCGAAAGGGCTACATCCACGGCGAGACGGACGACTTCGGTTACAACATCACCCGCGATCCGGTGCATGTTCATGATCTACACGCGACTCTCCTGCACCAACTGGGAGTCGATCACAAGAGACTCATCTACCGACACGAAGGCCGCGACTATCGATTGACGGATGTCTCTGGAAACGTGGTAAACGAATTGTTGGCCTAGTGCTTCTTCAAGTCTTAATTTCGGGGATGACCACTGTGTAGAACGGCACTCCGTGCCGTTTTTCTCGGCACGGAGTGCCGAGCTATTCTTTGTTGCAACCCCGCTTTTTCGTCCTGACGAAGCACTAGTGCGCATCGTTCAACCCCGAGCAAATTAATTTGCCCAATTCGCTCATCGATCAAAAAACTGAAGCCTGGGCATCGACACGTTCTTTGTCCTTCGCACAGAATCGCGTGGTCCTCTTAGGCGAGCTGCAGATTCGCGGCTGTTGTGTATAACGGGTGCGTGGGACTTGGCGGGGGGAGTTATTACGCAATTATGGTTTGTCGACCGCTATTCAGTCAACCATGTTCCACTGCCTCCAGCCTCTACCTAAAGTCCCGAGTTCATGGAGGCTCGATTGTACTTTTCCGCTTCCGCTTTGGCCAAGACATGGGATTGTGGGAATGGATTCGTGTAGCCTGAAGTATCGCCGAAGGCAATGCCGAGGGCTTTGGCTGCCACCACCGCTGAGCCTTGTGGGTCCACGGTCGATAGACGATGGATTGCCTTTGAAATGGCAATGCTGCCAACGTGCGGCGGATTGTACGTTACCATTTCACCGAAGCGTTCTTCCTCGACCAAGCGGACGGAGTGCGCACCATATTGCGATGCGAGCGCGCGATCGAACGGGGTTGGGCTACCACCGCGTTGAAGTTGCCCCAGCACAACGCACTGTGCTTCCACCCCCATTCGTGTTTGTATCTCCTTGGCTACGATCTCACCCAGTCCACCTAGACGCACTTGAGCGTTGATGACGGACTCCTGGACGACCAACGTTCCGCCGGGCAGTTCTGCACCTTCGGCCACAACCACGAGTGTAAATTGCTTGCCCATGTTCTGCCGATGGACGATCTTGGCGCATACGTTCTCAAACGTCCATGGAATCTCGGGGATCAGAATTACGTCTCCGCCCCCAGCGATGCCAGAATGCAGAGCGATCCAGCCCGCGTGCCGGCCCATCACCTCGAGTACCATCACGCGACCATGGCTGGAAGCGGTCGTATGAAGTCGATCTAATGCGTCTGTTGCGCACGCGATCGCGCTATCGAAGCCAAAGCTAAACGCAGTCGAGGATAAATCGTTGTCAATCGTCTTCGGAACTCCGATCACCGGAATGCCATTTTCTAGAAGTTGTTGTGCAATAGCCAGCGAACCATCCCCGCCGATGCAAACTAGGCCGTCGATTTCCAGTTCTTCGATATTCTTTTTGGCTTCAGCCAAGAGTGCCGGTTCGATCACGATTCGGTCACTGATGCCTTTGGTTGCACCGAATCTCCCCTTGTTGGTTGCACCGAGAATGGTGCCACCTTGATTGAGAATTCCCGATGTATTTTTCATGTCGAGAATTTGGTAACGCAGTGGATTGGCAAGTCCCTCAAACCCTAATTCAAAGCCAACGACTCTATAACCAAGGTAGGATGCAGTTTTAACAAGGCCGCGGATAACCGCGTTGAGCCCAGGGCAGTCACCCCCGCTAGTCAATACGCCGATCGATCGCCGATTCTTTTTCATGTAACTTTGTTGTTGCGTGTGGGCTTTGTTAGTCGTTAGGTTGCTGCGAGATGCAGCCAATTGTCCCGTCCGTTACAATCTTATACAGGATACTAGTTTAAAGGGTTCGTTGGTGTAAACGTGAACCTCTGCGGTTTTCCCATTGTCTATCGGCGGTAACCGAAAAAGTTTGTTGCTAAACCAATGACCCTCCCAGCGAAGGGTTACTAAACCGGAGAATCACTTCACCATGCTAACCGAATCTCAGCCCTCGATTAAGCTGTGTCCGACTCAAACTGAAGCGTTTGAGTTTCTGACGTGTTGGAACGAGAACACTCCCGTACTTCACTTGAGTTCGTCGGACAGTCTCGGAAAAACGACCGTCCTGCGACAATTCATGCAAGAGACCGGAGCGTTCTGGTTGGATGTCCGCCCATTTGTTGCCGAAGTCGCCAAGGGACATCCCATGGCCATCGAAGACGCTGCCTGGCAACTTCTGATTTCTACCATGGAGCAGCATTCTAAGATTATTATCGATGACTTTCAGTTGTTCTTCGATTTTGCTGGTTCGTGCGGCGCCTATCCACGTACCAGTTATTACGAAGCCACGATGCGAGCGATTATGCTTGTGGCAAAGGCCGCGAAACGGCAACTCATTCTGGGAAGCAACGGCAATCTGCCAAGTTCATTCGCTGAAGTGGCTTGGTCTACTTCCATCGACGATTTCAAAGTCAACGACTATCGCCACTTGTTTCAGGCGTTTCTAGGGCACTCGATGCCCGATGTCGACTTCGATTCGGTATTCCGATTCGCCCCCAATCTGAACTGCCACCGCATCGCACACCTCTGCCATTGGCTGGGACAACAAGACAAAGTCGCAACGGCGGAACTGCTCGATTTTATTCAAACGCAGGGAATGTCGAGCAACATTCAGGTCAGCGAGGTGCAATCGGTCCAATTGAGTGATCTTTGCGGTGTCGACGACGTCGTCCGAGCGTTGGAGGATAATATTATTCTGCCGATGGAGAATTTGCAGCTTGCCGCACAACTTGGATTGACGCCCAAGCGAGGAGTGATGTTGGCAGGGCCACCTGGTACCGGCAAGACCACCATCGGTCGCGCGCTTGCGAGACGCATGCGAGGTAAGTTCTTCCTGATCGATGGTACTGTCATCTCGGGCACAGATCACTTCTACCACCAGATTGACTATATATTCCGAATGGCAATCAACAACGCTCCGTCCATTGTCTTTATCGACGATAGCGATGTCATATTCGAAAGCGGACGGGAGCATGGATTGTATCGCTATCTCTTAACCAAACTGGATGGCTTGGAAAGTGAAAGCGTGAGCAATGTGTGTGTGATGATGACGGCCATGGATCTCGGAAATATTCCACCGGCGTTGGTGAGGTCCGGTCGGATCGAGCTTTGGCTGGAAATGAAACTACCTGACGCAACCCATCGTCGTCGCTTGATGCGACAGTTGTTCGCGGACAAAGTCACGGTGGGTAATGAAGAAGCATGGCCAGCGATTGATGTCGCGACCGAAGGATTCTCGGGAGCCGATCTGAAGCGGTTGGTCCAGGACGCTAAATTGCAAATGGCTGTGGACATGACACGAAGCCGACCTGTCTTGCCGTTCGATCAATACTTGCTGTTGGCATCGACCACGATCCGCAATTCACGTGTGGCGTACGCAAAGGCAGCTCAGCGCGCCATGGAGGTGAACGTAGACCGACCACGCTGGTTCAATATCCATCCCGAACTGTTTGAGAATGCGACTCAATTGGATACATCTCCGTGAACAGGTGTAATTGTCGCCTTTCGCTCTGCATTGTCGCCTTTCGCTCCGCGAAAGTGCGCCTCACTAACGCACTTTCGCGGAG
>JANMLD010000519.1:0-25933 GCA_031372345.1 Pirellula sp. | reverse complement strand
GATCGACGTCACCAATTTAGCAACCAGTGAGAGCCGCTTGAATCGCGATTCGTTACTTATAAGCGCTCTCTTCGCGGGAGTCAGTTATCAATTTTGATGATATGCAATCATGATTTGCAATATCGTTTCGACACTAGGAATATCGAGAAGAAGTAGCGAAGCCATTGGGCGTAGGCAACGATTTCATTTGGTTTTATCACTTGCCGGGAATCGCTGCTGTGGAAAGCGTCGTGCTCCTGCAGGATCGGCCTAGCCAGAAACAAACAGCAACCTAGCAATTGCAATTCCCATCCATTGTGAATTATTTCGCTTCCCTCCGACAAGCGTCTGCGATTTCCACAAGATTGTGCCGCTTGCATATTCCCGAATCCGCTGTCAGTGAGATTACCAAATTGGTTAGCTGGATTCACTCCTAGCTCCTCAACTGTGGAAAGCGTCGTACTCCTGCAGGATCGGCTTAGCAGCAACCATTTCCACAAATTGGACTGAGGCGGGATTCTTGGCTATCCCATCAACTGTGGAAATCTCGGCGACTGCAGGATCGGCCTAGCCAGCAACCTAGCGTCTTGCATCTAGCCATTGCTACGCCTACCGTAGCAATTTCAAATCCCATACATCGTGCAAGCAACCGCTTCCCTCCGACACGCTGCTTCCATAAACATAACGATGGCTTGGTGCCCAATTCGCATTGCGCAGGCTCCAGGCAGCAGCGGTTTGAATCTGATAAACTACTTAGCATCGATTCAATTTACTCGGGAGAAACGACATGCGATCTTTAGTTTTGAGTATCGTTCTTTTGGTGGTATCACCCGCCTTTGGTCAGCAACCGAAGAAGATTACCAACAGTATCGGGATGAAGTTGGTTTTGATTCCGGCTGGCTCGTTTACTATGGGATCGCCTGTTGGGGAAGTCGGAAGGAAAGACAACGAGACGCCTCACGAAGTGACGATAAGCAAGTCCTATTACCTTGGCGTGTACGAGGTAACCCAAGAACAGTACGAAAAAGTGATAGGTAGCAATCCGAGCAAATTCAAAGGAGCGAAGAACCCAGTGGAGAACTTGAGTTGGGAAGACGCGGTTTCATTTTGCAAGAAGCTGTCGGAGATACCGAAAGAGAAAGCGGCTGGACGGTCGTATCGGTTACCGACAGAAGCGGAATGGGAGTACGCCTGCCGTGCTGGTAGCACGACCGCGTATTGTTTTGGTGACTCGGCGGAATCGCTCGAAGAGCATGCCTGGTTTGGTGAACGTGGAGGCACAACACATCCGGTGGGCGAGAAGAAGGCGAATCGATGGGGCTTGTATGACATGCATGGAAATGTTTGGGAGTGGTGCCAGGACGTGTATGAAACTTCCCTGTCAGGTGCCGCAACCGATCCTCAGGGTCCTAATGAGGGCGCGTACCGCGTGTTCCGTGGCGGCGGTTGGGTCAACGGCGCAGCGAATTGCCGGGCGGCGTACCGCTGCCCGGGCGGCCCGGCGGGCCTCTCGAGCGTCAACGGCTTCCGCGTGGCCCTGAGTCCGTCTGTCAAGTAGCCGGAGGCTGATGGGAATAACGAGTACAAGTAGCGAAGCCATCTGGCGTAGGCACGGAGCGACGGAGTGGAGCGAAGGAGTGGAGAAGCCGCAGCCTGATGGCGTAGCGGTTGATGCTGATTCGACGAGCGAAGCGACCCGTCGTAACATGACGCATCCCATCCATTGTGCAAGCGTCCGCTTCCCTCCGACAGTCGCCTTCGGATATTCCGCTCCCCTCCAAGACGCTTCTGCGATTTCCACAAGGTTGTGTTGGTAGCGAGATTCCCGAATTCGGCAGGATGCATGGCTATCCCATCAACTGTGAAAATCTCGGCGACTGCAGGATCGGCCTAGCCAGCAACCTAGCAGCTACGATTTCCACAGGTTGGACTGAGACAGGATTCTGGCCAGCTTTTCAATACTGCAGGTCCGCTAACGAAAAAAGCCTGCCAAGTCCGTTCCACGTAACGAGGCAAGCTTTCGCCGTGATCGCCACAGCGTAAAGTGGCGAAAACAAATTTAATACTAGTGTCGTTGCATCGTCTCAATCCAACTCTTGTTGGCTAATGAATGTGTTCGGCTATACACAGGCAAATTATTTAGATTGACCCTTACAGGCATCAAAGTCAGCTGTCGTATTGCAAGCAATATCAACACAAACGGCCTAGCAGCAACTAGCGTCTACTGTGGCAATTACTGATCCCATCCATTATGCCAACGTCCGCTTCCCTCCAAGACGCGGTGAATATTTCGCTTCCTTCCGACAAGCTTCTGCGATTTCCACAAAGGTAGTGCCTAGCAGCTGACTACCGAATTCGGCTGGACTCAGCGTCTGCCGTTTCCACACAAGGCGACGGACAGTGAAGTTTTATCGGAACAGTTCTTGAAAACCAAACCGATAAAACCCGTAATAGAAATCGGCCAGCACATAATTGTGGACATGGGAATCTGGTGGGATTCGGCTAGCTTCATGTCCACAGAGGGGTGCTTTCGGTTTTCGGCTCTGGCTGGCGGGAAAGTTACTGCGTAAGCATCCTGGCCAACTTGTGGACTGTGAATCGGTTAGTACCGACGGAATCCGCTAGCTTCTTGTCCACAGTGGGGTGATGTCGGTTTTCGGAAGCAAACGGCGAGAATCCGACATACTGGTTAACAGGTTGGCCAGCACAAAACTGTGGACATTGCAGTAGGCCCGGACGTGACGAATCGTACGCCTCAGGCAAGTTGGAAGCGAGGCTGTTACAATTGCGAAAGTCGAGAATCGCAGTGTGAGCAACCAATATGTCCAATGCTACCCGTAGTGGAGCGACGCCGGAAGTAACGCTCTTTGCATCGATACTTCGAGAGATCAATGGCAAGGGGAAGGATGCTGGGTTTACGAAGGTTGATCGGGGATTGTTTGCGATAGTGGCGAAGAAGTGGGCTGGGACGGACCTTTCCCAGAATGGCAACATCGCCGAATTGGGAAAAAGTGATCGATCATCCATTCGGAGTTTTGGCAGATCTGCCGATTCTCCGATTACTGTTTGTCAAGATTCGGCAATGGTGCCAAAAGCGGACTCGCCGCTACGCCATCAGGCTACGGCATCTACGTTCGTCGCTCCACTCTTCACTCTCGTGCCTACGCCCAATGGCTCCGCTACTTCTTCACGTTATCCGACTCCGGCGACCTGACAGACGGACTCAGGGCTAGGCGAAAACCGAGGCTGTAGAAGCGATTCGACGGATTGGTCCTACTCCGAAGCGCCGACCGGCAGCGGCCAGCATCGACGTACCAACTGCCGCCCCGGTACACCCGATTCGAGCCCCCATTAGGACCTTTTGGATCGGTCGACGCATCTGATGGATAATCAGCATCCAAATCCTGACACCACTCAAAGACATTCCCGTGCATGTCATACAAACCCCATCTGTTTGGCTTCTTCTCCCCCACTGGATGGGTCTTGTTTTCAGAGTTTTCAGCAACCCAGTCATACTCCCCTAGCGAATTCGCCGAGTCTCCAGAACCAAATGCGGTGGTGCTACCTGCGCGGCAAGCGTACTCCCACTCTGCTTCTGTCGGTAATCGATATACCCGTCCTGCCGCTTTCTCCTCCGGCACCTCCGACAGCTTCGTACAAAAAAAAACCGCGTCTTCCCAGCTGACCGTTTCTACAGGATTCTTCGCTCCCTTGAATTTGCTGGGATTGTGTCCCATCACTTCTTCATACTGCCCCTGCGTCACTTCGTACCTACCCAGATAATACCAATTGCTAATCGATACTTGATGCTGCGTTTCCCCTGGCTTTCTTCCGAACTCTTCCTCAGGTGATCCCATCGTAAAGGTGCCAGGAAGTATCAGTACCAGCTTCATCCCGATGCTGTTGGTAATCGCCTTTAGCTGCTGAGCGCTAGCCGGGATTACCGATCCGCATACGAGCAAGATGCACAGCAGTATTGGACGCATTGGGATTCTCTCTAGGCTAGGGCGGTAGTGGGTTGGAGATGATTGACGGAGACTGCTTGTTGTATCAGTTCAGATGGCGCCTGGCAAACAATTGTGGATGCGTGATTCGACAGATTGGGAACGCCCAACAACTGTGGACATAGCCGAAGCCCGAATCTAGCCGCTTTCCACAGGTTGGTGCGTAGTCCGTAGTACCGATTTCTAAACTAGCCCACTCACTGTGGACATGGATGCTGTTAACTTGCTGGATGGGCTAAACTCAAGACTGCTCAATCGGCCACGTTGATTTGCGTTCTATCAACTACTGGGGCTGAATTGCCACACCGCCTTTCGCTGTCATGACGCTCCCAAAACGAAATCGTCGCAACACCTGCCTCAACGGAGTTTATTACCATTGGGTAAGAGGTTCGCGTGGTGACAACGGTCGCGGTGTCGTAACTGTGCAGCATGCGGACGGAGAAGGCTCCAAACTGATGATAGATCCTTTTGGACAAATTAGAGACCACGAAGTACCAGACGCGATACGATTTGCATTGGATACAGGATGGAGACCTACACAGTCAGGCGATCCTATTTGGATTGGATTCATGGACTCCGAAAATTTGGAATTGAGATTTGTATTGCGAAACGCTTCGGATCCGCCGTACTGGCGAGATCCCGCACGCCGTAGCCAGACAGGCAGCTAGACTGAACTTCGAGGAAGAGCGGCCATTGCTTACCGAGGTCCCAAGACGACCCTGACGCTTATGAAAGCGTCGTACTCCTGCAGGATCGGCCTAGCGGCAACCTCTTGCGTAGCCGCAATCTTCGCATCCACATGTGGACATAGCCGGAGTCGAGATCCAGCCTCTACCGCAAGTTCGACCAATCGTGGACAGCGGCTCCGGCCGATTCGACTACGCCTGCGGGATCGGCTAGACTGGGAGCTGCTAGCTGAGGAGGAAGCGTAACTCCCTAAACTCCAACGATAACAGTCCCAAAGTCCCAAACCAAGTTAAAAACAGTTCTGTCGTCGAAAATATAGATGCTCAAATTGGAACCAGCGCACATATCGCATTTAATGGCAGAACTTGAAATGATAGAGCACACATGCGCTCCAATCGCGTTCCCTCATTCAACCAAATCCGTTTTGCGTTTAATCCCTGATGCGACAAATCAACAAGGGGTTTTTCTGACCACCTTCTTGCAAAGGCTCCCGAAATACTCAATCCGGGATCAGATGATATCGCATTTGCTTACTCGAAACGTTACCGATCTGATAGACAAGATCGAAACTATCATTATCGAAAAAGATTACGCACTGGCGAGACGCGACTTTTCAACTGCAAAAGATCTCCGTGCACTCCAGGATTTCATCCTGACGGAAATCAACCGATTGGTCCCGAAGAAAATTGCAATAACTCTCGTTGCCATCATTCGTGTGCTGCGGACACTTGGCTTCGATGGCGAACTGTTACCCGGCGCATGATACAACAGAACCAAGCGATGCAGGTGCTTACTGGAAATGAACTGGCCAAGATCGGCTGTCGCCTGTGCAAGCGTCCGCTTCCCTCAAAGACGCTGCTTCCACAAGTTGGACTGAGGCTGGATCCTGGCCATCCAATTTGAATACTTCGCTTCCCTCCGACAAGCTCTGCGATTTCCACAAGATTGTGCCTAGCTGCGATCCATGTTAGCACATCAACTGTGGAAGCGTCGTACTCCAGCAGGATCGGCCTAGCAGCAACCTAGCAGCTCCTGTGAATCGGTCTGCTTCCTTCCGACACGCTGCATCCATATCCAAACGCTTTGCCTATCTCCCGTGAACTACTCAAACGGATTGGCTGCGTATTCAAAGTGAGTGCATCCTAGTTTCCCTCGGCCTCAGTAGCGTTTCTTCCAGAAAATAATTTCACGAAAAACCCTTGGAATTTTGCTACTTCCTGTCTTTTAACCAGCAATTCTCATTTCAACTAGCCATTGGCACGTGCAATGCATTTTGTAATAACCGTGGGAATGGAAAAGCCCCGCAGTTGCACCTTCATCGGATTGATACTTACGCACATGCTGGCGACAAGCAAGTACCTCGATGGGAGTAGGATATGTTCCGCAATGCTTTTCTAACCATAGTTGTTGTTGCTGCAACAGCATTATTTGGCGCCTCAAATACGATGGCACAATATGGGTATTCACAGTATGGGTATTATGGCAACTCGCATAGTAATTTGCACCAAGACCTGGATCATAATGAATTCCATCGCCAGCAGTACCACGCAGACCAACATCAATTCCCACAAACGCCATACCAGCATTTTCAACTGCATCAAGATTTGGATCATGATCGTTACCACGATAACATGAACCACGGGTCATACCACAGTTATCAACCATCGTATAACACTTACCCTCAATCGTATAATACCTACCCTCAATACTATTCAGGGTACGGACGGGGTTTTTCCCCATTCGGTTTTTCACTTCGATTCGGCCGCTAGGGAATGACATCGGCATCGGTACGCTTTCGTCTCCACAAGGATGGCCGATCTTGTGGCTACCCAATTCGGCTAGCAAGGAAATTCTCGATGTGATTGGCTGGATGCATGGCGATCTCATCCACTGTGGAAAGCGTCGTACGCCTGCAGGATCGACCTAGCCAGCGAACTAGCAGCAACCGCTTCCACAGGTTGGACGGAGGCGGGATTCCGGCTAGCTCAACAACTGTGGAAGCGACGTACTCCCGCAGGATCGGTCTAGCCAGTAACCTAGCAGCTGGCGCTTCCACAGGTTGGACTGAGGCTGGATTCCAGCCATCCAATTTGAATAATTTAACTTCCCTCCGACGCGCTTCTGCGATTTCCACAAGGTTGTGCCTAGCTGCAGCTTCCCGAATTCGGCCGGATTCACGGCTAGCACAGCAACAGTGGAAGTGGCGTTGGCTTCTCGGCCGTGTGCGAGCTAGCCATCAACCGCCATAGGATCTTTCAAGGCATCGAGCAACACTGGGACTGCGGCAGGACCTATAGAACCAAGAGCGTCGGCGGCAACGTCAGCCAAGCTGTCTACATAATGAAACATTGGAACAAATGTTTCTGTGTCTCGGATAGCATTGCTCAGGAGCGGGATCGCTTGCTCAGCCCCTGGTCCGATTTGACCGAGCGCTTTGGCTGCCTGCAAGCGGATTTTGACGTTACCCGAGTTCAGTTGTATGCTCAGTCGGATGACCGCATCGACCGCTTCGCCCCTGAACTGGCCAATCGCCGTTAGGGTAGAGACTACCAACGACTCAGCGGGTAAATCTTTCGCTGGATTTGGGACGCTTTCCGTCGATTGAGTCAAAACACCAATGAGAGTTTCCAACGCGACATCGAGCGGACCATCAATCCTTACAAGCGCCTCACAAGCGGCGATACGCACATGAGGCGAAGCGTCATCGAGTCGAGCGAGAAGGGGTGCTTCTGTTGCAAGTCGATGTTGGGGACCAAACGAACCGAGGATTTTGGATTTTGGTTGCGGTTTCTCGGACTTTATCACGAGGGTCTTTGGATAGCCTAGGTGAGACCGTCTAGAATGGATTTGCAAAGTCCTCGCATTGATTGATGCGAACCTAAACTCGATCATTTCAAGATCCCAAGTAAATTGAGCCATAACAAATGCACATCAAACTTTTAGTTGCGATTCTGATCGGTGTCGCCTGCTTTATTGCGATGCCGTCAACCGTCCTTGCTGAGATTTCACCAATTCCAGGTGATTTCGGCTGGAAACGCGGCGTTCCACTGCATCTAATCGATAGCGAAGCCGTGCAAGCTGATCTAGGGCTTACCCCGGAATCTGCCTATAAAATCCAATCATTGCGTAAAAAGATCCAAGAGTCTGGGCTTGAAAAGCATCTTCCAGAACTGAATGAATTATTGAATCCAGAACAACAAACGCGACTGCATCAAATCCACTTGCAACAGGCAAAGATCAACGCGCTGAGAGACTCGGCTGTCGAAAAGGAGCTCGGGCTCACAGCGGGGCAGCACCAGTTAATTTTATGGCTATACGAAAAAGATCGGCGTGCTGAGATGGACAGAGTGAAGAGAATGTGGAATCCGGTAATACCCTCTAAATCAGTTAACAACGAGAAAGCCGCAGACAACGGAAAGGTCCTTTCTCATGAAGAGAAGGTGCTGCGTGTACTAAGCGAAGAACAACAGAAGGCATTTGAAATGCTTAAGGGCAAGCCCCTAGACCCAAGCGGCAGCTTGCATTCGATGTCACTGAATGGGCGGATCATTAAAGTTCCGTGTGTTGCATTTAGCCCGGATGGGAAATGGTTGACTGCTTCACGGGAAAACGAAGTTGGTGTGTGGAATACCGCAAGCGGAGAATCGACTCTCTCGATTAAAGGGCATTCAGGGGACGTAACGTGCTTGACGTTCAGCCCAGATGGGAAACAGATTGCTTCGGGAAGCTCTGATCGCACCGTAAAGTTGTGGGACGTTCTCAGCGGCCAAGAAGTGCGTTCCTTCAACTGCTCACATGCCGTGCGAGCCATGGCTTTCAATCCTGACGGAAATTTATTGTTTGCGGCCAGTGGTCGAGTTGAACGGAGGTGGAATGTGCTCGATGGCACGTTTGGACGAGAAATGCATTTTCTGCATGACGTCTGGAGTTTGTCGATTAGCTCCGATGGCGAGCAGACAGCGTATGGCTTCGATGATGGAAGCGTCGACCTAAGAGCAAATGCACAAAACGGAAAACGCTTCTTTTTCTTTAACCGGAAAGCTCATTCCGGAGTGGTGCTTAGCTCGGCGTTTAGCAAGGAAGCAGATCGTTTTGCGACAGCCTCCCTAGATGGAACCGTTAAGATATGGGATACAAAAAATGGCGATGAGACGATGAGTATTATGGCACATGACAAACCAATTCGGAGCGTTGCGTTTAGTCCTGATGGAGCGGTTCTTGCAACGGCGAGCGATGACGGAACAGTGAAAATGTGGACCGTCGCTAACGGCCTGAATTATATGATACTGAATGGTGGCATGGATAAGGTCACATGCATTGCCTTCAGTCCAGAAGGAACGCAGCTTGCGGTAACTGGCAGCGACCATCATGTCCAGCTCTTGGATACTAACAGCGGTCATCAACGCCTTTCCTTGAACTGGCGATCGAAAGATGCCAAAGTTAGTGAATGATATTCCAGCTTTGTTATTGAGAGACGCATAGCTCCCTAGCTTCTTCCCTAGGCCGCAAGCTTCCCGTCCACATGCGGTCGTAGCCGTGGCCGCCATCCAGTCATCGCTATCAGCCAGACCAAACACTGTGGACATTGACGCTGGTCGCTTGCTGGAGGACTGCTACATCGGATAGACTGGGGCGAATAGCGGCGAGGAAGCTCAACCGCTGTCATACTACTGGGACACAGTTGGAAGCTTTAAATGGCTCCCATCCCAAACCCAGAACTTACATGGATTCTTTTGTCGAAACTGTTCGAAACCCACTTGAGAACACAACCAGAGAGTAATGCCAGTAAAATCATGATCACTAATCCCTTCTGCAGTCTCTCATTGACGATCACTTTTTTGTGGATGGGGACAATTCATGTCCAAGCTGAAGTGTATGGACCACCAGGTGATTTTGGTTGGCGAAAAAGTGTGCCATTGCATCTTATCCTACATGCCGCGGTCGTTTCTGATCTTGGGCTCACTGACGAAGTGGCGGGCAAATTGCAAAACCTACAGCGTCGGGTTCAAGGGGATTTCGAAAAAGCACTTGCTCAGGCTAGATCCAGTGATGATCCGAAAACGCGGATCTATTTACCGAAAGAGCTAGTCGGGAAAAGTCCCGAGATTCTGCATACGATTCGGATTAAGTATGCCGAACAAATCGACGGCTTGCTCACAACGGGGCAGCAAATGCGTCTGCACCAAATTCATTTGCAACATGGAACATTTGCGTCGGACGCCCGCCTATTTGGTTTGGGTCGCATTAATGCGATTGACAATGCCGACGTCCTCAGTGACTCCGCAGTCGCCAAAGAGCTTGAGCTGACTGATGCTCAGCGACAAGAAATCCGCGCAATTCATACGGCAATCACTCGCACTGAAGGTGCAAAAGTAAAAATGGGGAAGAGTTACAATGGGCCAAACTACCACGATCTGGAGAACGAACGTTCTGCGAAAATTATGAAAGTACTGACTTCCGATCAGATAGAGGCCTTCCAAAAATCGAAGGGAACGCCACTGAAGATTGATCTGGCAAAAATATCCACTTCACCGTGAAGCCGACGAACTGGCTTACCTCCGACACGCTTCTGCGATTTCCACAAGGTTGCACTGGCAGCGAGATTCCCGAATTCGGCGGGATTCTTGCCTGGCTCATCCATTGTAAAAGCGTCGTACTCCTACAGGATCGGCCTAGCAGCAACCAAGCAGAGACGATTTTCACAGGTTGGACCATCCCGCTGTGGACGTTGGCTCCCGGATGATCGACTACGGCTGCAGGATCGGCTAGACTGAAGTGGCTTCCGTTTACAGGCGAGGGCGCCCGAGAATTACAGTTAGCCAAAGAAGAACGAACCTACTTCTAAACCGTTCAAAGTTTGTCGAATGCTACACGTATCTTGACCCCATTTTCGAGGCCGCACCGGAGTTGGCTGATTTCACATTCCTCATTACGGATATCGAACTCGGAAATCATCGCGACGAGCGGTTGGCTAGCGAGCCAATAATAATTTCCGGCCATGAATTACGTGCGATGGTCGAAGCGAAAAAGATTCAGTTTATTTGGGCCGTGTTGTCGGCATTCGATCACATACCCACTGTTCCATCAGAACTGCCATTTGCAGATGGAAATTCACAATTTTGGGAGGGTTCGCCTAAGCCCCAGATCACAGACGCAAAATTTGAGATTGTGTGCTGGGACAGCAGCTAAACACTCTTTATCTGCATTGAAGCCGCCACAGCTACTAAGCTCCGGCAGAGGTATCCAGACATCCAAGACCTCGATGAGTATAATCAAAAACTCGATGAGTATAATCGAGAATACGGCTAACAATCCATTGCCGCTAAGTGGACGATCGCCCGCCTGGATCGTTAAAAACTTTACTTGCCGCCACTAGCTAAATGGAGGCGTTATCGGGCAAAGAACGTGATGACAACAACTGAAGAAAAGTCCAACGTTGCTACTCTGCCGCCCCAATTCAGATTGCGCGCAGTTTTCGTCGCGATGGTTGTTGTTGCCTTGGCACTTGCACCGATAGTTGCAATGCAGCGTGCCATGTACCGATCGCCGCATCAACGAGCGATCGATAACGTCAACGGTCTGGATGGATGGGCTCGTGAAGAAGCTGACGGTTACGTTGTTGCCGATCTTAATGGTGGAACGTGTCCAATTCGTGATGAGTCACTCCGTAAATTGACTGATTGCCCGCATCTACGAAAATTGACTGCCTATCAAACACTTCTAACGGATGCTGGTTTGCAATATCTTCATGTACACAAAGACCTAAGGATCTTACATCTCGACGATTGTCCAGGCATTACCGACAAATCGATTCCTGAATTATCGAAACTCGAGCAACTAACAGAACTGTCGCTCACGGGAACATCCTTGTCTGAATCTGGAGTGCTGAAATTGCGGGTGGCCCTCCCGAACTGCAGCATAAATCCAAGATCCCACGGGCTTGCCAAAGACTAACCGTCGACCACCAGAGAACGATTGATCAAGTAGGGATGTCCGTTGCCGGATCTCATCGCCTTCTCACGAACCAGTCTTGTCCCTATGCCGCAAGCTCCCCATCCACATGTGCACGTAGCCGGAGCACCGTCACCCAGCGTTCAACGTCTTCCACAGTTTGGTCCGCGGTCGAGAATCAGACCGTATCCAAAATGTTGTCCGATCCAGGTAATGAGCCTTGCTCCTTCCACATTCGTTGATTACCCAAGCATTTCGCCAACTAACGCCGCCAATGCGCTCCTTAATCTCACTTTCCCAAAACCCACACGAATCCGTTCGCTACCACCCGTCAAACCTTTAGCTCCGGATTTGAACAGCATGTCTCTGGGTTATGAGCTTTTTTCCCTTCGTGGCGTGGATTTCTACCACTACCGGATAAAACATACTTAGATAGGCAAGTCTCTACCCTCTTGTTATGAGGAAAAGTCTCTAAAAGCTTATAACCCTAGGGTCGGAAAAACAGAGATCCTAGAGACTTTTGGACCAGTTTGGCGCTTTCTGGTCGAAATCGGGTTTTTAGGCGTCCGAGAGGTTATGAGGTAGAGAGAGTCGGAGAGAGCCGAATTCGCTGCTACGGAAAAGCGACAGATCAACGAAAAGACTGGGGATAAACGAAGAAAGGCTGGTGTCATTACGGCACCAGCCTTTTCGTTTACTTGTGGGTAGGATTTCGTTCGCTACCACTCGTCAAAGTTGAGGGAGGCGGATTTGAACTGACGACCTCGAGGTTATGAGCTAATCACACTTTGAAGTTGCTAATTATGGTTTCTGGTCAAGGCGAAAGGCCCAGCCGTTTCGTTCCTGCTACCCTTTCCCATTGACGAGAAGAAGGACGTCGTCGCCAAGCTCGGCAGGAGTATCGCACGCCTCGCACTACCGATTGGCTATAGTAGGTTCTATCCGTTCATGGCGACCAGCAAACTTTTCACTAGCTCTTCGATGGCGGAAAGAGCAGTCGCTTCGGACTGAGCTGCTTGCTCCATCAATCGCACGATTGCCGAGCCAACAATCAACCCATCCGAGACGGGCGCCAACAAGCGTACGTGCTCCGGTTTGGAAATTCCAAATCCAATGCAGATCGGCAACGGCGTTCGTTCTCGCAACCAAGAAACGCGATCCACTAGGTCGGGCGGCAGCTCCGTGCGTTCTCCCGTGATCCCAGTGACGCTAACAAAGTAAAGAAAACCACTCGACTGTTCCGCGATCTTCAACGCGCGTTCACGCGGCGTCGTGGGTGTCACCAGTTGAATCAAGTTGAACTGCTTGGCTTTACAAATCCGAGCTAGCGGACCGCTTTCCTCGACGAGTAAGTCAGGGACGATAGCACCTGCAAAACCAGCAGCCATAGCATCTTCCACGTATTGCTCTAGCCCATGGCGATGAACAATCGCATAACTCACCATCGAGACCATGGGCATCGAGATGTTCCGACGCTCCAAGGCAACCTGTTCGAAGATGTCATGAAGCTTGACTTTGGTTCCGAGTGCGCGCGTGTACGAGGCTTGAATGACCGGTCCATCCGCAATGGGATCGCTATACGGAATTCCAACCTCGGCCATTGAGCAGCCAAGCTGATCCAGTTTGCGAAGGACTTGACGCGTGAAACCGAGGTTCGGATCAGCGGCCGTAATAAACGGCATCAGTGCTTTCTTGCCTTGAGACTTGAGCGTCACAAATAGTTTATCAATCGAGGTCATTACGTAGTCCGAAGTTCATTGCAGTTTGGAGCCGCGGGCGCTAGCCGCGTGAGATTTTGAAATAGTGGCACGGCGGACTCCGCCGTGAATGACTAGTGAGCACTCGGTGGGGACCATCGAGCTACACTTACCATTCCTGACCGCGAAGCCGTGCGAGTTCGGCCGCGTCTTTGTCGCCTCGGCCAGAAAGGCAAATGACCAAGTGTTGATCGGAAGACATGGTTTTAGCGATTTCCGCTGCTTTGGCCACGGCATGGCAAGTTTCCAGTGCCGTAAGAATACCCTCATTGCGTGCTAGGAAATCGAATGCGCCCAGAGCTTCGTCGTCCCGACACGATGAGTATTCCACTCGCTTGGTGTCCTTCCAATAGCTGTGCTCGGGGCCAACCCCCGGATAGTCCAAGCCGGCCGACATCGAGTGAACATCACTCGTCTGTCCGTCTTCATCCTGCATGACGTAACTGTAGGAACCATGAAGCACACCCGGAGAACCGTAGCTAAGCGGGGAGGCATGGTCGCCGGGCGCAGAACCTCGACCACCAGCCTCGACTCCAATTAGTCGCACAGTGTGATCGTCAACAAACGGGTAAAACATCCCAGCCGCATTGCTGCCACCACCGACGCAGGCCACGATGGTATCGGGCAATCGGCCAAAGGAGGACAAACATTGCTCGCGGCATTCGCGACCGATAACGCTTTGGAAATCCCGCACCATCATTGGAAATGGATGAGGGCCGATAACCGATCCAATGATGTAGTGGGTGTTTTCCACACTGGACATCCAATCTCGCATGGCTTCATTCACGGCATCTCTGAGTGTACGCGAACCGCTCTCTACCGGCCGGACTTCGGCACCCATCAAACGCATGCTAAAGACGTTGGGCTTTTGACGACGCACGTCTTCCGACCCCATATACACAACACATGGCAACCCAAAATGCGCGCAAGCGGTCGCGGATGCTACCCCGTGTTGCCCCGCCCCCGTTTCAGCGATGACGCGGGTCTTTTTCATACGCATCGTCAATAGCGCTTGTCCGAGCGTGTTGTTGATTTTGTGAGCGCCGGTGTGATTCAGGTCCTCGCGCTTCAGCCAAATCTGCGCTCCCCCGAGTTGCTTGCTCAAGCGTTTGGCGTGATAAAGCGGTGATGGCCGTCCGACGAAACGGTGCAATAGCTCATTGAGTTCCGCGTGGAAATCGGGATCCTTCATGGCCAATTCATATTCGACGATCAACTCGTCCAGAGCTCGGGTGAGAGTCTCGGGAACGTAGCGACCGCCAAACTTGCCAAATCGACCACTGCGGTCCGGGACTTGCTTGGTAGCAGTGGTTTCAACCGGGCTGTTCGACGTTTCAGGAGATGGAGCAAGACTCATTCGGTCTCAAAAATCGTTGGAGGAAGTGGGCGTCAGGCGGAGACAAACGTCCCATACCCGCGTATTGTCGAGCCATCGCAAATATCGGTCAAGCTACAAATGGCACAAGTTTCGCATGGGCGTCTCCTAACCACTCGGCTGCCGTCCAGATCTCGGATTCCGTTGTGAAGCGACCCAGGCCAAATCTCAGACTGGACCTGGCCTGGTCCGCGCTTAGACCAATCGCCATCAGGACATGACTGGGTTGAGGCTCGGCGGAGGTGCAAGCGCTGCCGCTGCTTACCGCCAGTTCGGGACATTCCAACATAAGCGATTGCCCCTCGACCTTCGGAAAACTGACATTGAGATTGTTTACCAATCGCGATGCACGATTCTCGGCTTTTAACGTTGGGCCATTTAGGCTTAACCCGTCAATCCGATCATTCAATAACCGCCAAAGCAAATTTCGAAGTTGCTCTTGCGTCGACATTTGGGAGTCCAAGTCTTGGCAAACAAGGTCCAGAGCCTTGGCCATGCCAACGATTCCAACGCTGTTGAGGGTACCTGATCGAAGATTCCCTTGCTGGCCACCACCCAGGATTTGCGGTTGCAGCAAGATGGGCGTTGGTGACTGACGCACATACAGACCACCAATGCCCTTAGGTCCATAAAATTTGTGGGCCGAAAAACTCAACAAGTCGACTCCAAGCGACTCGACATCGATGGGCAAGCGTCCTACCGCCTGACTGGCGTCGGTATGCAGCGGGATTTGAAAGCGTCGGCATAGATTTGCAATTTCAGGTATGGGCTGAACGGTCCCAATCTCATTATTGGCCATCATGATACTGACCAAGGCAGTATTGTCCGTCAGCGCATCTGCCAGCCGATCGAGTTCGACGATCCCCGCTTGAGGATGCCAATTTGGTAACACCGGCAGCCGAATGACTTCGAAACCAAGTTTTTCCAACTTGGCCAGAGGATCCAGCAATGCTCGGTGTTCGGTCACAAGCGAAACAATGGAACGACGTTTTTGTTTGGGATGCAAGGCTACACCAAACAACGCCAAGTTATTGCTTTCGGTCGCGCCGCTGGTAACGATCATTTCGTCGCAACTTGCACCGAATCGAACAGCCATGCGTTCGATGGCTTCCTGCACCATCTGGCCAACCAATCGACCTGCTTGGTGTGACGTACTACCGGGATTTGCATAGTACAAATCCATCATAGGTAACATTGCGGCGATGACCGTCGGATCGATTCGCGTGGTCGCTTGGTTGTCGAGGTAAATTGCCATTTCTAATGGACCGCAGAAACGACAATACCAACACAATGGCCTTGATGCGTTTGCGAGAGTTTAATGAAATGGGGCGTTGTCCGCGGCTTGGCTGTTTTCGATATAACGTTGATCGGGCAATCCGAAGCCGTCGTCACATGGTTGGTGGTTGGCGCAATAAAACCCGCTTGCATGCCCGTTAAGGAAGCGATCCACTCGACAAGACCTGACCCGCTGATGGAGTCGCCGACCGCTCCTTTGTAGGAAACAACGGGGACTTCATTCAGAATGTTGGCAATACCGCGGGCTTCGCCGGCATCGCAAGCAACGGTACCGTTGGCTGCCGCGTTGACATGGTCAATATCACTCGCGTCTAGACCGGATCGCTGAAGCAACATCGACAGAGTGCTCTCGGTGGAGTTCTGTGTTCCACTCCATCGACTGTCCTTTGCTTTGCCAAAAGTATTGGCCCAAGCGGTGACCTTGCCGAGGATGGTAGCACCGCGAGCCTCAGCGTGCGTGCGGCGTTCCAGAATGACTGCGGAAGCGGCTTCGCCAGGGACTGAACCATCGCGCGCCGAATCGAAGGGTTTGCAAGCCGTCGTCGGAGTTTCGTATGCTTTTGAATAGTCCTCTTCATAACGTTGAAGCATGCGAGAGTAAGAAATCTGCGAAGCTGCGGAACCGACAACCATGACGTCGGCGTTTCCGCGGCGAATCACGTTGATGGCTTCCAATGCAGCGTTCAAACCGCTTGTGCCAAGAGTCGTAATCGTATTGTTAGGTCCTCGCGCATCGAGCGCAATACCGACATGGCATGCCGCCATGTTCGGGAGGGACTTGAGCATCCATAAAGGATACATGTTTTCGATCGCTTCCATTGCCCAACGGCTGTGATCCATTTGCCCTTGCGCAGCGCATAAACGAACAATGTTCTCGACGTCGATCGTTTCACTAAACAACATTTCGCCAGTAAATACTGTCCCTAGCCGATCGGAAAGTACTGTTCCGGCGGCGATTCCCGCCATGTTGCAGGCTTGCATGGCGGCCCCAAAACCCAATTGAATCTCGCGACACATGACCTTGATGATCTTGCGAGGCTGAACATGCAATTTGGGATCGAAGCCTCGTATGACAGCCCCCATCCATCGCATTCCATCAATCCCCGATTCGGGAGGAATGAACCCGACTCGCGACTCGCCCCGAAGCAAGGCTTCGTAGTAGTCGTCAACAGCATGGCCAAGCGGCGTGATAGCACCGTAACCGGTTATCACGATATCGTCTGGGCCCATTTGCTGACAAGCGCTCATGTCTCGACCTATATCTGATAGTTTGAGTCGTCGAGCTCGTCGCCTTGGCCGCTTCGAATACGAAGCTTTGGCTTTTCCAAGACGACGGTGGAATGTGGAGCCACGCTACTGGTGACCCATACGCTGGAACCGATGACGCTATCGTGACCAACCGTGGTGCGTCCTCCAAGTATGGTTGCATTGGCATAGATAACGACTCCATCCTCGATGGTCGGGTGCCGTTTGGTCCCCCGAATCAATTGTCCATCCGCGTCCGTTGCAAAGCTCAGTGCTCCCAGCGTAACACCTTGATAGATTTTCACATGGTCGCCGATGTCGCATGTTTCGCCGATAACCACCCCCGTTCCGTGGTCGATAAAAAACGACTCTCCGATGGTCGCACCGGGGTGGATATCGATACCGGTTTGCTTGTGAGCCCATTCCGTCATCATGCGAGGAATAAAAGGGACGGCGAAGTGGACCAGCTCGTGGGCGATGCGATAGATCGTTACCGCTTCTAAACCAGGAAAGCAAAAAATGATCTCATCGCGATTGGAAACGCTTGGATCGCCATCGTAAGCGGCCTCGACGTCCTTTGCCAACGTAGCTCTAAGCTGCGGGATCCTCTCCAACAATGCGATGGCGATCGATTGCCCTTTGGCTTCGTAGTCGATCGCGTTGTCGCACGGGTTCACGTGCGGCGACTTGGTATCGACGCGGTCCGCGTGCAGCAACGCCCTGGCGATTTGCGTCGTCAATCGATCGTGAAGCGAGTCGACCAAGTTCCCGACATGGTAGGTCACGTTGCCCGCATGCAATCCCTCACGCCGACGAAAACCAGGATAGAGCAGATCCTTGAAATCCTCCATGATCTGCACGATCACTTCGTACTTCGGGAGAGGGCAATGTCCTAAGTGATTGATGCGATCTCGAGCGTTGTAAGTCCGCACAATCGCATCCGTCAGGCGAGGAAGCTGTTCCTTAAGTCGAAAATCGGATGCCATCAGTATGTACCGGTCAGTGCCGAGAGATGTTGGTTCTTATAAAGGCCGAGCAAAGAGCGGTTGCTTGAAATCGGTTGTAGCGAACACGACTGGCAAGAGTTTTTTGGCCACACGGTCATGTAGCACCATAATACCCAAGCACCCTGACTTTTGCAGATACCCCACACATTGAAGTCGCTCGATTTTCAGCCGCATTACTCGCCTTGATTCCCACTACCGGCTTTTCATTACTTTTAATTATGCAAAACCACACACCAGAAGACTGTCCGGTTTAGTCACCCTCCCTTTGGAGATCGTCCGGTTTAGGAACCTGCAAATTCATTGGTCGGGAGGGCGACGCTCCTGCGGAGCCATGACGCAATAGCTCGGCATGAGCCTCGCCCTCCCAAATTGCAAGCAAATGCAAGACCTTAAACCGGACGATCTCTTTGGGAGGGTCGAGCGAAGCGAGGGGAGGGTGACTTTCGATTTGGTTTTTGCAACGAAACTTGCCGGTGTGAAAGGGGTTTGTAGAGGATCAACGACAATCTTTGGTGTCGAATGGACCTTAATCCATCATTTCCTGGTGGAATTGCAATTGACTGTCGTGGATAATACTTGAAGCTGTCATTGCAATCAAAACCGGTTTGACAAGCTTACCCTCCTATTAACCCCACCTGTCCGTATGGCAATTCAACAACGCAAGCGATCCCAACTCAGGCGAGGCGCTGTCAAAACAATCGTTTTTTTGATTTTGGCGACCGCCATTTGTGGCATCGGTGGTTACACATGGTGGCAGTCCAAGGGGACGGGGATGTATGCAGCCTCGGCTGATGATCCCCTTCTTCATGAGGTGCAGGCAGGCCCGTTCGATCATATCGTCTTGGAACAGGGCGAAATCGGAAGCAGTAGCAATAACGAAGTTAAATGCGAGGTGAAGGGTCGAGGCGGTAGCGGAACTCCCATCCTGACCTTGATTACCGAGGGCGCGATCGTAAAAAAAGGGGATAGACTATGCCAATTGGATTCGTCCGCTTTGGAACAGGACGCCAAGAATCAGCGAATCGTCGTCAGTACGGTTGAATCCACCTTGATTAGCAGTGAAGCGGCGGTTAGCAAGGCCGCCATTGCCAAGCAAGAGTATCTTGAAGGCACCTTTTTAACAGAGCAGAAAGCGATTTTAAGTGAGATTGCTCTTGCCCAACAAGGACTTCGAAAAGCGGAGTTATCGTTGCAGAGTGCAGAGCGACTTGCCGCCAAGGGTGTGCTTAAAACTTTGCAAATCGAATCGGAGCAGTTTGCGGTTCAAAACGCCCAAAACTTGCTGGAATCGGCCCAGGGCAAGCTGCGAGTTCTCGAAAAGTTGACGAAAGAAAAAATGCTGGTTCAGCTAAACAGCGACATTGAAACAGCCCGAGCGAAGTTAGATTCGGACAAGAGCACGCTGATTGAAGAAAAAGAAAAGCTGGAAGAGATTCAGACGCAGGTTAAGGCTTGCACGGTCCTAGCTCCAGCGGATGGCCAAGTTGTTTACGCAAACAAGCAGGGCGGCCGTGGAAGCAACGATTTTGTGGTTGCAGCAGGCGTTCTCGTTCAAGAGCAGAAAACCATCTTCCTGTTGCCAGACCCAACACTCATGGAAGTCAAGGCCAAGGTCAACGAATCTCGGATCACGTTGATTCGCGACGGAATGCCTGTGAAAATCAATGTGGGTGCGACCGCAAATGAACTTCTTGGCCAGGTCGTCAAAGTCAATAAATATGCTGAGCAAAGCAGCTCGTGGGGATCGACGGTCAAAGAGTATCTGGTCATCGTTAAAATACTGAATCCCCCGGAGGAAATCCGAACCGGTATGACGGCCGAGGTTCGAATTTTTGTCGAGCAAATACCTGACGCCATTCAGATACCTGTACATGCAGTCTATGAGACTAAAAAGCACCATTTCGTTTTGGTCCAGAAGGGCAAGGAATGGGAAACTCGCGAAATCAAAATCGGTGCCACGAACGACAAATTTGTGACTGTTGGTGAAGGCATTAGTCCACAAGAAATGGTTGTGCTCGACCCTCGCAATCACCTCGACAAGATGAATCTCCCTGAAATCGTAGAAGTTGATGATCGTGAGACATTAGCCAAGATTGGTGCTTCGGCTCCTCCAAAGCCGTCAGGCGGCGGAGGTCCAAGATCTGGTGGCGGCGGTCCCCGGTCCGCTTCGGACGGACCATCGGCGGGTGGGCCTCCCGGGGCTAGTGGTAGCATGGATCCCAATGCAGCCGCAGCAGCCATGCTAGCGAGAATGGACACCAACACGGATGGTAAGCTGAGTCCAAGCGAAGTTGCCGACAACGAACGCATGAAGAACAGTTTTTCTGACTACGATGCCAATAAGGATGGTTCGATCGATCAAGCTGAAATAGCCGCTCGACTCCAGAAGTTCATGTCCGCTGGCGGCGGCGGTGCTGGCGGCGGCGGTGGTGGTGGGACTGCACGTGGAGCGCCATCCAACCAATGATCGCTACTCAACCAGCGCAAGCGATACGATATGCTTGCCGTGTCGCAGACCTAAAAAAAGAGTATGTCCTAAAAAGTGAAACGGTTCGCGCATTGCGCGGCGTCACATTCGACGTTCCCGAAGGGGACTATGTTGCCATCATGGGTCCGTCGGGATCGGGCAAAAGCACCTTGCTCAACATGCTTGGCTGCTTGGACCAACCTACCTCAGGCAGCTTGTGGTTGGGATCGGACGATGCCGCGAAAATGAACGATGACCAACTTGCGGATATCCGGTCACAACGTATTGGCTTCGTATTTCAAGCCTACAACTTGATCCAGCAGTTGACGGTCGTTGAAAACATTCAAGTTCCCTTGTTCTACCAAGGTAAATCGTTGACCAAAAGGCAAAAGGAAAAAAGTATCGAGTTGGCTCATCTGGTTGGTCTGGGTGAACGCCTCACCCACCGCCCAACGCAATTGAGCGGTGGACAACAACAACGCGTCGCGATTGCTCGCTCACTGGTGAACGACCCTTTCTTTATTCTGGCAGATGAGCCGACAGGTAATCTCGATTCCCGGACTGCCGAAGAAATCTTGCAGTTGTTCGAGAAGCTGAACAACGAGGGAAAAACGATTATTTTAGTGACGCACGAAGACGAAGTTTCTAAACGCGCTAAACGTGTCGTTCGTTTGAAAGATGGCCGGTTGCAGTGGGACCGTCAAAACACTCAGGAAATCCGCGATATCGCGGCCAAATACGCTCTAGATAACATGCCGACTGAAGAATAAGAATGAGTCTCTGGATTGGAACAATACAGCTCGGAGTCAAAAGCCTTTGGCTTCACCCTCTTCGGTCGCTGCTGACCGTGCTCGGTATTTTTATTGGCGTGGCCAGCGTTATTTGGCTGTTGGCCATTAGCAAAGGGATCGGTGACGAGGCTCAGAAGCAGATTGAGAGCCTCGGTGCTGATACCATCATGATTCGAACGATTAAGCCACCGAGCGAAAAGATGTCGGCCACAGGTTTGACGCCCTACGGATTGACACGAGAGGACTTCGATCTACTTGTTTCGACAGTTCCGACCATCCGCAGCGCTTTACCCATTCGGGAAATGCGACGTCAGTTCCAGTTTAAAGATCGAAAGCTCGACGGTCGATTGGTTGGTTGCACCCCCGAATACGCGGATGTGACTCGGCTCAAAGTCCGCTCCGGTCACTTCATCACCGACGCCGAGAATTTTGCGATGGACACCCATTGCGTTATCGCATCGCGAGTTGCTGATCGTATGTTTCCGTATGAAGACCCGATCGGTCAACGTATCTACATGCCTCAAAACAAACATTTCTACTTGGTGGTCGGCGTGCTTGAACCCAAGAGCGCTACCGCAGCCATTGGTGGTTCGATGGCAGCCCAAGACTTCTCCAATGATGTTTACATTCCCATCAAAACGCTTCAGCAACGAATTGGAGATGAGGTGAGAAGTTTTAGCGCAAGCTCGTCGGAGGGTGAGAGTATTGAACTGAATCAAATTACGCTGAGAGTTCGAGAGGTTTCGGACGTCAAGAGAACTGCGGAATTGGTTGAGGATGCGCTTTCCGGCCATGATCGCATGGAAGATGTTACCGTCGTGGTTCCGCTCGAGTTGTTAGAACAAGCCCGTACGACCCGAGCCATGTTCATGGCCTTCATGGGAATGATCGCCGCCATCTCCTTGCTGGTCGGCGGTATTGGGATCATGAATATCATGCTGGCAACGGTGACGGAACGCACACGGGAAATCGGGATTCGCCGAGCGTTGGGGGCCAAGCGTCGGGATATTATCCGACAGTTTCTGGTTGAGACGAGCGTATTGAGTTTAGCCGGTGGCATTTCAGGAATTTTGTTTGGACTGCTCTGTGGACCAGCCGTCAACGGAGCCCGCGTTCTTGCCAATTTATGGTTCGCGAAACAAATGGCTGGTCTCCCCGATGTCGTGCGAACGGTCCAGCCAGCGGTGGTCCCCGAAAGCATTCCTGGGGCCTTCTTTATTTCGTTGGCGGTCGGCTTGGTGTTCGGTATTTACCCGGCCATGCGGGCAGCCAAAATGAACCCGATTGAAGCTCTGCGACACGAATAGTGTACAATGCGACGATTGGCAATGGTTCGCGCGTTCGCAAGCCGTTGGCAAAGTGTAGCGCGGCACTCCGTGCCGTGAAAAACGGCACGGAGTGCCGTGCTACACTAATCGAGATATGCCCCGTTTTGCGACACCAAATGATTACCAACTATTCTCGCCTTGGCGTTTTGTTAGTTACCATTGTCTTATCGTCGATTTCGACCGATTTGGCTCTCGCGCAATCTAGTGACGAATCGAAAGGAATGCCGCTTGTTTTTAGCGACGACTTCGAAAAGGGACGAGAAAAATGGGAGACCACCGACGATGCGTCTTGGACACTCCATGAGGAAGATGGTAAGAAAACTTTTGGCCTCAACAAACGCATTAGCGACTACCAACCCAAGGTGCGCAGCCCACACAACATCGCATTGATCAAGGACCTACAGCTTTCCGACTTTGTTCTGATCTTCAAGGTCCGCAGCACCAAAGACACCGGCAACCACCGCGACTGCTGTGCCTTCTTTTGCCATCAAGATCCACAGCATTTTTACTATGTGCACTTGGGCGCCAAGCCGGACCCAGCCAGCGGCCAAATCATGATCGTCAACGCCGAACCGCGACGCCCCTTGACCGAAAACAAAGCCGAAGTGGCTTGGGATGACAAATGGCATACCGTGAAGGTCATTCGTGACAGCACTGTTGGTTCCATTGAAGTGTTCTTCGATGACATGAAAAAGCCTCATTTGACCGCGACAGACAAGACCTTCGGAAAAGGGCGAATCGGTATCGGTTCCTTTGACGACATGAATGATTTCGACGAAGTTCGATTGTTTGGCAAGTAAGCACGCTCGCATAAGTTTCCAGTCATTTGAAGTAACCGTGGCTATCGCCAAAACGGCTTATAACGCTTAACCGCGATTGATATTTCCTCTCCTAATTTGGGACCCCACCTATGAAAACGTTTTGGATGTTAGCTCTGTGTTTTTTCGGACCAGGTCTTTGTGCTCAGGATCAAGTTCCAGCCAAGGCTGCTACCAAAGAGGCACCGGTTGCCAAAACGCCACCCGCTAGGCCTGAACCGACCTATGCGGACGTCGTCTACGGGAAAGACTCGGAACGTCAGAGGTTTGATTTTTGGAAAGCCAAATCAGATAAGCCAACACCTGTGGTGCTTTTGATTCACGGGGGTGGATGGGTCAACGGTGATAAAAACAGCTATGGAAATCGACCGATCAAGAACTTCCTCGATGCGGGTATTTCTGTGGCAGCGATCAATTATCGATTTATCGCGCAAGCCATGGAGCAAAAAGTCGAGCCGCCCGTGAAGGCATGTGTGCATGACGCGGCCCGCGCATTGCAAACCATTCGATCGAAAGCCGCTGAATGGAATATCGATCCATCGCGAGTCGGAGCAACCGGCGGGTCGGCGGGTGCTTGTACTTCTCTGTGGCTTGCGCTGCATAACGATCTCGCCGACCCTAGCAGTTCCGATCCGGTGGCAAGACAGTCATCTCGATTGCAATGCGCAGCGGTTACCGGTGCGCAAACTTCGCTGGATCCAGTTCAACTCAAAGAATGGATTTCGAATTCCGTGTACGGTGGCCACGCTTTCGGGTTCGCGGCCAAGGGTCGCAGTCGGGCCGAAGAATTCGGATTGCTGACCGAGAATCGCGAAAAAGTCCTGCCTTGGATCAAGGAATACTCGCCCATCGAATTGCTTTCCAAGGACGATCCCGCCCTTTTCCTTGAGTACCCGAATCAAAAGACCGAACCGGTATTTGGGGGCAAAGAACCTGACCCAACCCATTCCGCAATGTACGGAATTGAGTTTGCTAAACGATGCAAAGAAGTAGGCGTCGACTGCACACTTTCTTATCCCAAGCACGAGCATCCGGACTTCAATACTTCGGTTGAGTTCTTGATCAAGAAATTAAAAGACCCTCGATGAAATGCCCCCGAGTTCCACTCGGGGGATGGTTACCATCTCTCTGGCTAGCTAACGTTAACGATTTACGACTGTCTAGGGCTTTTGTTCCGCTGAAGGCGATACAGGACGCCCCATACTACTTTCGTACTCCTTGATTGCTTGACCAAACCGACGGAAATTACCAGAGCGGTCCCTTCGGCTTGATCTACTGGCCCAGATTCCGAGCACCAATGTAGTTGCGATTCCGAATAGTACGAGGGATGTAATAGCCAGACCGAACCAAACGCGGCGTTTGGCATTCGAAGGTTTCGAATCGGGAGCTTCGTAGGGGTTCACGATAGAGTGGGTCTCCGTTTCAGAAAAGTAATGTGGTCTTCAGGGAGTCTTATGTGGAGCGACAATCGATTCAACGCTTTGGATGGTTGGAATGCCAGATTGATAATAATTTGGAAGTGGCTGGCGGTCTTGCTGGTCCTTCGCGTTCTTTGGGGAATTCTCTTCAATTACCCGTCGTACTTTCCTGCTGACTTTGAGTCTCCATTCTTGATTGACCGGGAAAAGGACTTTCACGACATCTATCGTACCTCGTTTTACGTTCACATTGTAAGCTCCCCTATCGCATTGATTATTGGCTTATTCCTCGTCAGCTCCTATTCTCGACGATGGCTGCCCCGCGTCCATAGAATTTTCGGGCGAATTCAGATTGCTACAGTGTGTCTAACGGTAGCGCCGAGCGGAATTGTTATGTCTTTTTATGCATTGGGGGGCGTCATGTCGACTGCTGCTTTTCTGTTTCTGTCGGTCCTTACTGCCGCAACGGCTTTGCTCGGTTTCCGGAGTGCGGTGATAGGACAGTTCAAGGATCATCAGCGTTGGATGTGGCGTTGTTGGATATTGCTATCATCGGCCATTGTACTCCGACTCCTGACGATGGTCCTTTCCCCATTCGGCTGGGAACCATTGATGCTCTATCGCTTCACTGCCTGGCTTAGTTGGCTCATGCCTTTGATGGTTCTTGAACTTACGAACTGGCTTTTAATGGAAGCACGGCCTCAAAGGATCAGAAGCACAAAATTGTAGCCTTTTCAAACGAAACGAGCGAAGAGCCTCGCTCGTCCACACCATTGTCGCCTTTCGCTCCGCGAAAGTGCGTTAGTGAGG
>JANMLD010000503.1:0-1457 GCA_031372345.1 Pirellula sp. | reverse complement strand
AGTGACGAAGACTCGGTTTCCCACTACAATCGGACAGGAAACACCAGCTCCTGGCAGTGGAATCTTCCACTTCAGGTTTTCCTTTTCACTCCAATTGGTCGGCGTCGGCGCCTTTTCCTCCGAGATGCCTGAGCCATTTGGCCCACGAAATCGACTCCAGTCACCCAGCGCAAAGCCTTCGAAACTGAATTGAGTCGCCGTGCAAATTAAACCCAATGCCGCTAACCGCGACCATCGTGAACGAACCATCAACGTCACCTAACCTTCAGCATGGAACCTCGAAATCATACCGTTTTATCGGCAAAGTTTGCACGACTGGTAACCCCTGGACCGAACCGCAGTTCCGTTGCAATTTTGAAATTGTAGGTTTTTGTAGTTGAGCGAGGCCCTCGCTCAGTTGGGCGAGCCTAGCGAAGCCCTCGGGGGTATTTAGAAGTATTTGGTTGCTATCAAGTGCCGAACGAGCGAAGGACCTCGCTCGTCCACATTGTCGCCTTTTGCTCCGCAAAAGTGCGTTGACGAGGCGCACTTTCGCAGAGCGAAAGGCGACAATAGAAAGGCGACTATAAAAATCACTCGCATTCGCCTATTGCGCCCCCGATACTTTCCGCCAGCCAAATGCATGCAAATTGCGAGCGTCCACATAACGAGCGTCCGAGTTCGCCGCATTGAGCAGGACTACGATCAACTCGCGTCCATCCCGCTGACTGCACGAAACCAAACAGGCACCCGCAGCATCCGTCGTACCCGTCTTAAGCCCCGTAAAGCCATCAATACTCAATAATCGGTTCGTGTTTTCCCATTTCAGATTGCGCTTGTATCCGCCGATGCCCGTGACCTCGCAACCATGCTGCCGACACGTTACGTAATCGCGAAAACGAGGCACTTCTAAAGCCGCTTTGGCTAATCGAGCCAAGTCCCAGGCTGTCGATAAATGAGCTTGATCCGTCAGCCCATGCGGGTTCACATAATTGGTTTGCAGCATGTTCAATTCGCGGGCCGTCACGTTCATTTGCTCGATGAAACGATCGAAGGACTGCTTGTCATCCAGATTCGCTTCCGCCTTTGCAAATTTGCGTCCAAAGTGCTCCGCCAACGCAACCGATGCGTCATTGCCTGACGGCAACATCAGGCCATACATTAACTCGCCAACGGTAAGACTCTCGCCAGCACGGACACCTGCAGTGGAGCCAACGGTATCATCCGCACGTTTCGAAAATGTCAACATTTCATCCAGCACTTGTGGCTGCTCTGCAGCCAGCTTGAGCACCAAATACGCAGTCATGATCTTGGTGGTGCTAGCGATATGCATCGAAGCCTCCGTTTTGTTCGATGCTATCGACTGGCCATTGGCCTGGTCCACAATCGTCCAAGCGGTGCAAGTAACCTGGGGCGGACCAAAAGGATCATCCGAAGGTGTCTTTTCAAGCTTTTCCGAGTTCACCACTTGCGGTGCA
>JANMLD010000496.1:0-8402 GCA_031372345.1 Pirellula sp. | reverse complement strand
CTCCGGTTTGACACGCCGGAGGCTTTGAATCTCATCGATCCACGAGTAGAAAATCCGGTCTTCTTCGAACGAGTAGTCACCGTCGAACACGACCGCCAACGTTCGATGGTCTGTGTACATCTTTCGTTGCTTCATTTCGATCGCTTCGATAATCACTCGCTTATGAGTCTAGCAAGCCACCAACAATCCATCTTCAACAACTAGTTCCACAATTTGCGCCTTGGCTTGCTGCTCGGTTAACTCGCCACGGATTATTTTGACATTTGAAGGGGCAATAATGCCAAGCGAAATCCTGTTGCCTTGAATCTTGACGACTTCCACAGTGATGTTGCCGTCGATAACTAACTTTTCACCAACTTTGCGACTTGGAACTAGCATTTTGATTCTTCCTTGAGTTCGATTGCTGCGGCCGTGTGGGAATCGTTGGTCTGCCGCGTCCCAACACATTCATTATCAGTTGAGCCGGTGACAACTTAGGTCAATGCCCAAGTGAATTCGAAATTATAAGACGATTAAGATTTCCAGTAACCGCTGTCATCCACCAAATCTCGAAGAGGTACATTGGCAAGCGTTGCGCCATTGGGGAATTGAAGCGTGGCGGTTTCGCCGTCAACAGAGACAAGAATCGCTCGCTAGCCTCGGACGTAGCGATTGCTAAGTGGGACCTCCTGTCCGATTCGGGATTTGATGGCTTCGATTTGCACTTCTGCTTCCTTGCGAAAGTCGATTTCTTTTATCTTCTTTTTCATGGCCAACACTCCTTTGTCCGGAGTTTCCACCGTCTCTTGACACCTCTGGTCATTTGCTGAATCTTTGTTCCCAATTTCTCGATGCAGTCGCAGTCGCGATGATCACTCCAGGGCCGGTTGTTATTACTGTTGGTTTCATCGGTTACATCGTCACCGGAAGAGAAGGTGGATTTGGCCCCGGTTTTCTTGGGGCTTCCGTTGCGGCTTTGGCAACGTTTCTGCCTTGCTACCTACTCACTATTCTCCCAGCCCCCTATTTCAAGAAGCATGGCAAACGACCAGGCATTGTTGCCTTTGTCGACGGCGTAACCGCCGCAGCTGTGGGTGCGATTGCTGGATCATGTGTGGTACTGGACGGCAGGTCGTGTTTTCGTCTGGCGAAAGTTAAAGCAACTGGCTGCTATTGCGATCCAAGACGCCATTTGGGCTTTGCCCAAGACGCCGCGAACGCAGGAACAATTTCAATGGCTTGCGACAGAGATCACTGAACTTAGAGGCGAAGCGATTCCATGGGAAGCGGACCAAGTTTATGCCACAGACAGCGTAGCACTCGAAAAGCAATTCAACGAGCCGTTGATCGAAGAATACAAGTCGATTTGTGTCTCGCTCAAAAAAAAGAACTGCGACCTGGACGAATTGTCCAAACGGTATGTAGAAGCACAGAAAAGAGACTACTTTGCGTTGGAAATCGGAAGGCAAACTCGCGAGAAGTTAATGAAACTAGGTGGAGGATAGCTAAGTGAAATGGGTTACATGGAAGAAAGTAGGAGTGGATCGAATTGGTTGCGCATGGCTCATTCAGCGACTGATCGATCCCGAGGCTGAGTTCGTATTCATCGGAATGGGTGACCGATTGCCCATCGTAGTTATTGATACCTATGAGCATGCGTTCTACATCGACTATCAAAACCGCAAGGCAGAATACATCGAGAAATTCATGTCACACATCGATTGGCAAGAAGCTGAGCGGCGATTTCAATAAGCTTTTCTGCTTGGATCGAAGTTTACTTTGGGCCAAGCCAAAGCCAAGTTCCGACGGTACAAATTGCAAGTAGCATTCCGATACCGAATGCGGGCCAGAAGTTGAGCCCGAGGCGATCTGCGAATGCTAGTGGTAGGAAGAACGGAAGCCCCAACGGGACCAGCACAAGTGTCTCACGTGCAAACTTAGAAGTCGTCGCTAGATCTTGGTTCTGCTGCCATTGGAGCACTATCGCTATGATGCTCAGTATTGGCAGAGTAAGGATGAACGCACCGAGGCGCGGGTTCTTTTGTGCTACCTGCGTGACGACAGCTAATATGATGGACGCGACGATCCAGCGAACTATTCCCCACATCAGCATTCTCCGTTAGCAATGATGCAGTACCGCGTTAACAATACTTCACCAGGAAGTTATAAGTTTGTGCAAGCACTACTTGTGATCGTGCCCAACGTGAGCTTCTTCAGCGAATTCGCCTGTGTAGGGCGTTCCGTCGACTTCACCGCTAATCGTACCTGCAAACTCTTGAACAACACCCAAACTGTCATGCACTCCTACGAATCGCGATGCGACTCCGTTTGCTTCTCCATTAAGCGGCTTGGCGACTAATTCAATCTGGAACTCTGGTCGTTTAATGGTCAGCAGAATCTTGTCGGCTTTGATTGGCGAAGGAGATTTCTCATCGCTTCCTACCAAGTACACGGTTGCTTCCTTTTTGTCATGGTCGACACAGAATTCGACGTGGTATTTTCCACCACCCCAATCTGCCATCGTTCCGTCGTGAGGTCCGGCACCATGCCCTGAATGTGCGTGATCCCCGTCTTTGTGATCGTGTCCATGATCGCTACTGGCGGAGCTATCGGTTTTGGGTGTAGGAGCACTTGGTTGGCAACCAACGAACCATGCAAGTGACGCAACAGTCAAGGCGAAGCCGGTAAGTGAACGAATCGTCATTTCAATTTCTCCGTTGAAGTTCCTGCCCAAACAGGGCATTTGTCATCTAGTCGAGTGACAACGTGTCACCCGACAAAATCAAATCTCGTCGACCGCAATATCAGCCTTAGCGAGGCTGATCGCACTTCGACCGCTAAAATTCCAAAACAAACCAGGGTGGATTAGGAACTCACAAAAAGTCGATGTTACCAGTCCACCGAGGATCACCGTTGCGACTGGATAGAGGATCTCGCGTCCCGGTTCTTGCCCGCCCAAAACAAGCGGTACAAGTCCAATCCCTGCAGTAAGTGCTGTCATCAATACCGGAGCCAAGCGTTCGAGGCTACCGCGAAGAATCATCTGCTGAGTAAACGCTTCGCCTTCATCTTTCATCAGGTGAAAATAGTGCGTCACCAAGAGAATTCCATTTCGTACGGCAATACCACCGAGTGATATGAACCCGACCAGACTGGCAACGGTTAATGACTGCTGCGTGAATACCAAAGCTAAAACGCCACCGATAAATGCCGTTGGCAGCGCATTGAGAATCTGCAAAACGATTCGTACGGACGGAAAAAGGACCATCAAAACAACAAACATTCCAACCACTGACACTGCTGCCAAGATTGCGATCAGCGTTGTTGCCTTTTGCTGACTCTCAAATTGCCCGCTGTACTCGATGAAATAGCCGGCTGGCAAGTTCAATTGCTTTTGAATCCTTTGTTGAATCTCGGTCACGGCGCTCGCGAGGTCACGACCTTGAGTATTGCAGCGAATCACCATCCTTCGCCTAGCATTATCGCGATTTACCGCATTGGGACCAGCACCAGTTTCAATGTCGGCTAGCTCCCGCAGCTCGATTTGCCCACGACCGCTTGGTAAATCAATGCGCAAACGGCCGAGATTTGCATAGTCAGTTCGATAGGCTTCCTCGAGTCGGACCATCAAATCAAAGCGGCGTTGCCCCTCGAGAACTTGGGAAACGACTTCTCCTTGAAGGGCCGTTTGCAGAATCTTAGCAACATAGGCTCGTGTAAGGCCGTGAAACGCGAGGTCATCTGTTCGAAGTCGAATATGGAGTTCATCCGTAAGTCGAATCGGTTCAACAACCGGTGGCGTCACGCCGGGGATGCTTTCCAAAGTAACCTTTACTTGATCGGAGAGTCGCTGCAAAGTATCGATGTCGTCGCCATGGATCTTGATGGCAATTTGAGCGTAGACGCCTGAGACCATATGGCTGATCAAGTGAGCCAGCGGTTGCTCGACTTCAATGTCCACACCAGGGACTTCTTCGCGAAGTTCTTTAAGAATCTTTTCGATCGTTTCCTCGCGATGACGACCGCTGTCTGGATTCATGCTCAGGATATACTCGCCTGCATTCACAGGGGCAGCATGTTCATCCATCTCGGCCCGTCCGGTTCTCCTGACGAAATAAAGTATCTCGCCCTTCGGATTCGCGTCGGACTTCTGCATCGCACGGAACTTGTTGTCAATCAAACCGCTTGTTTGATTGGATGCTTCCAGTGAAGAACCTGGTGGCAGGGTCACGTTAACAAGAACGCTCCCTTCGTCGAACTGCGGAAGAAAGTTTCTCCCGAGTTGCGATAACTGCCATGCGGCAACGCCAACCATACTCCAAGTGAGTATCAGAAGTAGGACAGGACGTGCCATACTAAAACGAATTAGATGGCTCGCGACGATCTTTAGTCCGCGAAGCAAGAAGCTGTCCTGGTCATCATGTACTGCCTTCGAGTTCGCTAAAAGGTAGTAGGAAAGAACGGGCGTCACTGTCATGGATACCAACAACGACGCCAAGATAGAAACGATGTAGGCGATTCCAAGCGGCGTGAACAGGCGTCCCTCAACTCCCGACAGGGCGAATAGAGGCATGAACACGAGAATCACAACTGCAGTCCCAAACACCACCGAGCTGCGAATTTCGGAACTAGCCTCATAGACAACCCTTAATTGATGATTGATGATTTTTGATTTTTGATTGCCTTCCATCATTGATCGGCAATCTTCAATCTTCGCTTGCTTCAATCTTCGAAAGATGTACTCGACGTCAACGATGGCATCATCGACGAGTTCACCCATGGCCACTGCAATCCCACCCAGCGTCATCACGTTGATCGACATATGCGTGCTGGCAATGTACCCGACGAGCCGAAATACAAGTGTCGTGATTACCAGCGACAACGGGATCGCGCTTAGGGTTATAAGAGTTGTTCGGAAGCTCATTAAGAACAAAAACAAAATGATCAATACTAGAAACGCGCCAATCACAAGAGCTTCCGCGACATTGAACACGCCTCGGTCTATGAAATTCTTCAGCCGGAACAGTTCCGTATTGAAAACGATATCGGCTGGTAGCGTTGGTTCGATCTCTTCAAACGCGGCAGCCAGCTTGTCCGTAAGAAGGCGTGTATCGACGTGCGGCTGTTTAACCACAGTGAATACAACTCCCGGTTGTCCATTGACGCTGCCGTCACCGCGTTTAAGCTGCGGCCCTTCAACGACATTCGCGACTTGGCTTAGCAGGACCGATCTCTTGGCGGCCATGCGAATCGGAGTGTTCTTTAGATCGTCGATCACTCGGCTGGGCTCTGGACCTAACCGACCAAGTACACGAATGGGCCGTTCGGACTCACCCTCAATCGCGAACCCGCCACTTGTGTTGATATTGCTCGCTTTGAGTGCGGTCTCCACTTCGTTGAGTGTGACTTCATATTCTAAAAGTGCAGCTGGATCGATGAGTACTTGATACTGTTTACGATCGCCACCCTGGATGAATGCTTCTGCCACTCCCGTCACTTTGAGCAAGCGAGGCCGGATGACCCAATCTGCGATCGTCCGAAGGGTCATCCTCTGCGACAAGTCAGTCGGGATATCAGCCGTGTACTCCTTGCCATCGGCGCGAACCTGAAGCGTCTGGACTGTTTTCAAGTCGAAGGTTTTGTCGACAAGCGTGCTTGAAACGAACTCCCAACTTGCAACCCGATGGCGGTCCACAGGTTTCCAAGTCGCATGTTTTGATTCGCTGTTGCTTATTTCCCAAAGCTCGAGCAATAACCCGGTTTTGGCAATCGGGTATAGCTTGCCACCATTGGGGCCCTTCTGCCGGTACATTCCAGCAATCATGATTTGCCCCATGATGGAGGCTGGTGGAGTCATCTGCGGGCGAATGCCTTCAGGTAGAACGCCGGCGAGAGTTACCAACCGTTCTTGGACCGTTTGCCGAGCCGCCCGAATTTCAGTTGTCCATTCGAACTCGATATAAATCACATTGAGGCCAGCCGTCGTTTGACTGCGTACGGCTTGAACACCGCTTGCGCCGAGCAATGCCGTTTCGATGGGTTGAGTTACGAGCGTTTCCACTTCTTCGGTGGCAAGCCCTGGACATTCCGTCAAAATGATCACGCGTGGGCGATCAAGGTCCGGAAACACATCGATCGGCATCGTGGTTGCCAAGTAGGTTCCATAGCCGAGCATCGCCATGCTAATGACGACAACCAGCATGCGATAACGAAGCGCGTTGCGAATGATAAACATTTTTGATTTTTGATTGATGATTTTCGATTGCAATCGACAATCATCAATCATCAATTCCTCCCTTGTGCAGTTTTTCTTGATACGACCATGATCGCGGTAATTTGGTTTGCTTCATCGAGCAATGGAGCAACAAGCTCTTTGCTCAGCAGGTTCGCCTCGATAATCAGTTCCAGCCAGTAGCAACATTCGTCTGCTTCCTCAATGACAATACCGAGCTTTGCTGCAAACTCGGCTTTCGATCTTCCGCGACACGCAGCCCGATAGTTAGCCCCAACCGAAGTTCCACTTCGCAAGAGCTGATTCCCAAGCGTGTGCCCAACGCTTGAACTAGGCAATGCACCGACCAGCTTAATGACACGTAACGCAAAAGCTTTAGTTCGTTGCTTCAATTCGCTTTCATTCATTGGATTTTTGATTTTTGATTTTTGATTTTTGATTGAGGATTGAGGATTGAGGATTTTTGAGTGACGAGTGACGAGTGATGCGATTTCAATCATCAATCGCCAATCAAAAATCATCAATTAATGCGCCGCATGCGTCGTGCCATCGGCATGCACATGGATATCAGCTCGAACACCGCTTGCCGCCTGAGCCTTGAGAACGCGATTGAGCGCCGCGGCCGAACTCTGCGCTAGGTACAATCCAGCTGTTACGCTGCCGTCATTTGCAATCACAACATTCAGCCGGTCTTGATGGAGTACGTTGACGGAAATTCGATTGAATAGGTCGCCGTTTTGCTGAAACACATATGCTTCTGGGCCTTCACGTACGACCGCAGGCGCTGGAAGTACCAATACATTGTTTATCTCTTCGACAGGAATATGGAGTAGAACGCGTTGGCCTGGGCGGAACCGCCAAACAGCAAAGACTTGGCCTTCCTTTTCGTACGACCGGGACTGGTTCTCAAGCGGTACAAAGAATGAAAGAGTCCGACTTTGCAAATCCAATGAGTTAGCAAGATGGCGGATAGTCAAAGGCGTTCCAATTTCCTGCCAGGGTGAACCATCGTCATCGCTGAATTCAGCTTGAACTGGCCAACTGTTTTCGGCAACTTTGGCAAGTAACGTTGATTCTCTCTTGAATGCACTCCCTTCGATGTAAAGATCTTGATGGTTGGATAGCATCGAGAGAAGTTGACCGGCTTGGACTTGTTGCCCCAGGTCGACCTTCAGTTCTTGCACTTCATAACGAGGGTTTTTATAGTTCGCCGCGGCCTGTTGATCGCTAGTCAAAAATTGATGCGGCGGAGCAACCACCTCGATTGTTGAAACGAATCGACCATCGGCCACGGCATCGATTTGTGGTGGGGTCAGTCCGCGAGTTAACAGGTCCTGGCGAAAACCTTGGATCGCAGTCGCTTGACGCTTGGCTTGGTTTTCAAGTTCAATAATCTTTGCGGCAGGGATCGCACCGCTTTGAACACTCGAGTCCAGACGAGCTCGATTCTCGGCAATAAGCTGCAGTTCCTTCGTGGCACGAAAGAGTTCAGCCTGGGTGTTTTGCAGATACTCGCTGAATAGTCGGAGTGTGAATAACTTTTCACCTGGCTTAACGGTGTCGCCGGGAAAAGCGTGTACCTCGGCAACCGTTCCGACTGCTGGGGATGTCACACCGCGGTCAGAATACCCTGGACGATCTGTGATCACTCCTGGAATCTGAATAGTCCGCCAGTACGTTTGCGGTTTTATGCTCTTTGAAACAAGGTGCAGATTCTTTCGGGCCGTTTCGCTTAGCTTCAGCGTTTTGATTTCCTGCGGAGCCAGTGGCTTGCTTTCGCCGTGCTCGTCCTTAGCCGGATTCGAAGCCACGAGCCTTCGGATTTTGGTTCCGATTTCGGTCATGCTGATCAGCCCCGCCAACGCGGCAAGCCCGATAATGCACAAAACAAGACTGCGAATTTTCATGATTGCACCCATCGTCTGGCCAGTGTTTAAGCGGCCAAATACTAAATAGCTGAGAAGGAGATGAGAACTCACCAATACGCGATGTGATGATGGGCTCAATGGCTGGTCGGTCACAAACGAACTAGAAACGCACGATAACGCATTACCTGAAAATGCGAGTGCGAAGTGCGATCAGCAGCGAATGGACATATGCAACAAATAGATGGGACAGTGTCGGTGTTTGTCCGGCGGATGCCAAGGATCACGGGCATCAAAAGTTTGATTTAGAATTGCTGAGAATGGAT
>JANMLD010000168.1:0-11081 GCA_031372345.1 Pirellula sp. | reverse complement strand
CCCTAAACCCTAAACCCTAAACCCTAAACCCTAAACCCTAAACCCTAAACCCTAAACCCTAAACCCTAAACCCTAACCCCTAACCCTCCGTTTGCAAAATCAGACACCAATCGACTACCATCTTGTCTGCACGATTCGAGCGCACTCCATCACTCAATTCACCCCCACTCACCACTCACCACTCACCACTCACCACTGACCACTGACCATTCACCATTCCTCCACCAGTGACCAAGAACCATTCCGTTGCCCCACTCCATCCGACCGCTCAAGCCGTTCAAGAGGCATTGGCATGCGCCGCCGCCGAGGGTGCTTGGCGAATCTACGATGGACCTTATCTGGCGAACCTTCGATCGATTCTGGCTAGTCAACTCAATTGCCAGTACGTGCGGCTTTGTTGCTCAGGAACGTTCGCGGTCGAGCTTGCTGTCCGTTCTCTGCTGTTGGAACCGAACGCGGAAGTGCTTTTGGCGGGCTACGATTTCCCAGGGAATTTCCGGGCCGTTCAAGATGCTGGAGCAGCGGTGGGGCTGTGCGATGTCGCGTTCGACAATTGGGTTCCGGGCGTTGAGCAACTCGAGGCAGCCAGAGGACCGAACACCCGCGCGATTGTTGTATCGCATCTGCATGGCGCTATGGCTCCCATGGCTAGTATCTATAATTGGGCCAAGCTAAACGGGCTATGGGTTATCGAGGACGCGTGTCAAGTTCACGGCGCTAGCGTTGACGGTAAGCCAGCGGGGGCATGGGGCGATCTCGGCGTCTTGAGTTTCGGCGGAAGCAAGCTGATCGCATCTGGGCGTGGGGGGGCCGTCATAACCAACGACAACCGCTTATCGCAGCGCATGACGGTATTCTGCGAGCGAGGCAACGATGCGTTCGCGTTGTCTGAGTTGCAGGCTGCCGTAATCCTTCCGCAGTATGAGTATTTAGCGATCGACCATGGGCTTAGGCTGAAGGCAGCCACCAGTTTGATGGCCCATCTGTCGAAGTTCGAATGGTTATCTTCCGGCCCATTGCAAGGAATGAAACAGCCGGGGTTCTACAAACTCGGAATCATGGTTTTAGATTCGTTCCTGAATTCGGCACGAGCAAGGGAGATTGGACGGGACAATGCCGGCACGGCGCTCGTTTCGCAGATGGACGCAAGAGAGTTTGTGTTGCGATCGCTATCCGCGCACAAGATTGAAATAGGCTCAGGATTCAAAGGATTTGGCCGACGGTCGGCCAACCGTTGCAGGCAACCTGTGCTATTGCCCAACAGTCGAGCCGCGGCGGAACGAACACTGGTTTTGCATCACAGCCACTTGTTAGATCCGCAAACTGGATTGTCGAGCATTGAGCAAGTCGCGGCCGCATTCCAAAGCATACACCGGGAGATAACGCGTTGAAGATACTTCTGACGAACGACGACGGGATAGAGGCGGAAGGCTTGCAGTGTCTTTATGGAGTTCTTACAAAGAAAGCAGAGTGCTTTGTTGTTGCTCCGGACCAAGGTCGCAGCTGCTGTAGCCATGGGGTGACCACTCACACTTCGCTTAAGGTCGTTGCGAGGATGATGAATCAATGGACGGTGTCAGGGACACCTGCAGATTGCGTGCGGGTCGGATTGTTGTGTCTCGATTTGAAACCGGATCTGGTGGTTTCTGGGATTAATCACGGAGGAAACCTGGGAGTAGACATTCTGTACAGTGGCACAGCGGCAGGAGCGAGGGAGGCGAGTCTGTTGGGGGTTCCGGCGATTGCTATTTCCCAGTACATGCGGCGCGATATCGAACGGGATTGGGACGTGTCGGCGAGGCGGGCTGATATTGTTTTGGAAAATATTCTTAAGCGGGAATCTTTGGGTGCGGGTTATTGGAATGTCAATTTGCCAGCTTTACCCAGGCCAATGGCGGTTGTGGATTTCCCGATTTCGGTGTGCGATCCGGAGCGCCAAGCCATGGCGTTTTCCTTTGAAGAAGCATCCGAATCCGCTGAAAAAGGCCAAGAAAAGCTGCAAAACGCCGATCCAGGATCGGTTCGAACCGTATCCTACCAAGGCAATTATCAGGCAAGGCCAAGAGCAATAGGGAGCGACGTCGATCTTTGTTTTGGAGGGCATGCTACGGTCTCCTGGCTTGGTTCGGTGCGAATTGGCGTGCGTATTTGACGTACAAAGTCAATCCAAGATCAGCGTTGACCATTGATCGCTGGACTTTGTAAAATACCGGGTCCACTTTTGAAAGCAAAACAATCAGATGTCTCGATTATTACTTCAAATAGCTACCGCGATCGTCCTTACGCTGTGCATGCCCATGCTGGCTATTGCGGATGGCGAAAAGGGGAAAAGCAGCAAACCAAAAAGTTTCGGCGGACTTGGCTTGGATTTTGGCGGTTCGCAGGGGGGGACGCCGTACACCTTCTCTGCTAGCTATGAGGCGGAGGAAGGAGGTCAACGCGGAAGGGTAACAGTCCAAGTCAAGCTAGACGACGGTCACCACATTTTCTCAACCACTCAACCTGCGGGGGGGCCCTCAGCCACGGTTATTTCGTTCACGTCGCCTGGGATCGTTCTGGCTGGTCCATTTGCTCCGGATTCTTCCTTCGAAGTGTCTCTCAACGAAGTTGGATTTGAAGGCGTGCGTGTCGAGCAGCATCACGATTCGGTATCTTGGACAGCGCCGGTGACGTTTAGTGCTCCTCTGAGTGCATCGCCTACCGCGTTAAGTCTCAAGATCGATGGTCAAGTTTGCAAAGAATCTTGCATTCCTATTCGAGGCGAAGAAGTCAAAGCCGAGTTTAAGGGCTTTTATGCGTCAGCCAGGTCCGCTGTCAGCACTGGCCCATTTCGTGAACCTGAGAGCCCAATCGCCTGGACGGTTTCGATGGACAAATCAACTGTGAAACCTGGCGACAAATTGGATCTCGTTTTGACAGCCAAGCCGGATTCAAAATTTCATGTCTATAAGTATGACCCAACCGATTCGGCGACCGAGTCCCGAACGTTGATCGTCATGATAAACAAAGCGGGACTGCTGGCTGGCAATCCCGTGACCGATAGCAAGGTAACCCATAAGGATTTGGGCGGAGGCTTGGAAGTCGACTATTATGACGGGGATGTAACTTGGAGGATTCCATTCCAAGTCCCCGATCAAGCGATTGAGGGCCTTTATTCTCTACAAGGTTTGGTCGGATATCAAGGCTGCACGGATGGTTCGTGCGATCAGCCTCGAGGGATACGGTTTCAAGTGGATTTGTCGGTTGGGTCCAAGACGATTGCAGCGTCAACGAACGCGGTCGTGACCGCTGTTCCATTCCAAGACGTCGTTACCAATCCGAGCCTATTGAAATGGATTGATGGCCCGAAGATCAAGTTGACGTTGTCGGCGGCGGAGATCTTTTCGAAGTTTTGTTTGGCCATGCTCGGCGGTTTTATTTTGAACTTCATGCCCTGTGTGTTGCCGGTCATCGGCTTGAAGGTACTGGGGTTTGTAAGTGAAGCGGGCGGGGACCGCAAAACAGCTTCGTTGCTGACGCTGACTTATGCGGCTGGCATTGTTTCCTTGATTTTGGGGCTAGGAATTCTCAGTGTTGTGGTGCGGTTCTACACGGGGGTGGCCTTTGGTTGGGGCGAGCAATTTGGATCGGTCACTTTTCGAATCCTGATCACCGCGTTCATGTTTTCGTTGGCGCTAAGCTTTCTCGGGGTGTGGGAGATTCCGATACCAGGATTTGCAATGAGCAAAACGAGCACGGAACTTTCCAATCGAGAAGGCTTTCAAGGAGCTTTCTACAAGGGTCTGATCACGACGTTGCTTGCCACGCCTTGTAGCGCTCCATTTTTGGGTGGAGTATTTATTGTTGCCTTGACGCAGCCTGCATGGGTAGTTTTGTTGATTTTTTCTGGCGTTGGGTTAGGGATGTCATTGCCGTATTTGGTTGTAGCAGCACAACCTTCGATGTTATCGTTTTTGCCTAAGCCTGGGCCTTGGATGGAGACATTTAAGGAAGCGTTGGCTTTTCCGATGTTGTTGTCGGTTGTTTTTCTCGTGAGTGGATTTCCTAATGAAGATCGCATAGCGATGTTGTCGTCCTTGATGTTCGTTTGGTTTGGGTGCTGGATGGTAGGCCGCGTGCCAGCGTGGTCTGAATCGAACGCGAAGATTCGAAACTGGTCGATCGCGGTTGCGGTTGCGGCTTTGGGTACGTGGGGGTCGTTTTACTATCTTCAGCCTTCACCTTACCGATTGGCCTGGCAGGATTACAATGAGGTGAAACTGGATGCTTTGGTTGCCGAAGACAAAACGGTCATGATTGACTTTACGGCAAATTGGTGTCAAAACTGCAAATTGAATTTGATCACAGCAATCGAGACGAAGAAGGTGAAGGAACTTGTGGAGTCGGCGAAAATCATCCCGATGGTAGCCGACCTAACGAACCGACAACCTGAACTTTTTGCAAAGCTTAGGGAATTGAATAGCATCTCGATTCCGTTGATAGCGATTTACTCTGGCGGCGACCTGGAGCATCCGATTATTCTTCGCGATTTGGTAACTGAATCACAAGTGCTTGAGGCCCTCAAAACCGCAGGGCCAAGCAAGAACGCGGAAGGCCTATCCACGGCGACAGGCAACAACTCCAATTCCATCGTACAATAACACCAGGATTCGCCGGCATGGATAGCGTAGAGCTCCAATCAACCCAAACACAAATTGTTGACTATCTCAGGAAGGTGTGCGGCGGATCGCCACAGGGGAAGGATTCATTGGCAATGATAGGAATAGATTCCGTTGCCATGGCCGAGCTAACCTTTGAGTTAGAGAAGCGGTTTTCGATCAAGATCGATGACGACATCTTGGACGTCGATTCGGTCGATGAGCTCGTGCAATACGTGGTAACGCGGAAAGCCGCCAGCAAGAAATAGTGCTTGTCGACAGTGATGGCGACTCTGTTGAATTCAACTTTGAACCAACACCTCGCATTGCTGTGCCTTTCCCTCGTTCGCTCTCATTCGGGACAAGAATGAGAATCGACAGGAAGATTTTTTGACAGGAAGATAGGACAGATGATGCGGCTGAGAATTTTCCTGTCGTTTAATTTTCCTGTCGTATAGAGTCGAATAGCGTCCGGCACAGATTCTTAAAGCTGCCTTAATCGGTCGGTGGTTCCCTAGATTCGGGTTGTATCAATAAAAAGCTCAACTTGCCTGCCTCCCCATGCCGATTCTAACGAACGATCGCAAGAGCGAAGGAAATTCGATTTAACCGGGGGGTTTATAATGGTCCGCAAGGCCTTTTTGGTAGCCACACTAGCAATCGTTGCTGGTTTGGCCTCGTATGACGACGCCCAAGCCCAGCAGGCTCAGCCTCAGGCACAGGCATACAACAAAGCGTGGGGTGGTGCTGCTAGCAATCGCGACTACGAGCGATTCAATCACTACCCATATGTGTACTATCCACAGAACTTTTATGGTAGCGAGTACTTTAAAAGTAGCGACAGCCTCTACCACCGTTATCCTGCTGAAATGCAGATTCCAGTTTACAACCGAAAATGGTACAACTATTACCCAACGGCTCAGCGATACCACTGGGGACACCATTTCCTGACAGACGTATTCTAGCCGTTGCTCATTCGCAACAGTTATGATTCCCGCAACACTGCGTTGGTCGCTTGATCCCGCAGTGTTTTTTCGTTTGCACTCGAGGGCAACATGGATGAATCCAACCGCTCCATCGCCAAGCGTCAAATCGCGAGGTTGCTTGGCAGTTCCTCGAATCCCATCTGCGTCATTTCCGAAGAGAACACTCTCGTTTTTGCAAATGAAGCAATGGGTCGTCTCGTAGGTCAGTCTCCCGACTCTTTGTTGGGGGTGAATTGCAGCACCCGTGTCCCCGACGACGGAGACGAAAACGCACCGCTATCCGCGTTTTTCTCGCTGCCAATTCATTGGTCACGCCGGGGACTGTTGCTGTTGCCGGAGTCTGGTCCATACCCAAATCGAAAGGAATCCCATTACGATGCTGAATCATCATCCGCGTCCGCCATGTGGCTACGCTGCTTGATTCCTTTAGAGGAAGAGCTCGGCTGTATCCTGTGTGTCTTCTGTCCCATCGACAAAAAAAACATGTGCGAAGTCGTTGATGAGCAGGCTTCTCTCACGCACAAAATCATGCGCGAAAACCGCAAGCAATTCGTTCATTTGGATGACATGTGGTTTCTGCAAGGTCCGTCCGTCTATGCACGAAGAGCTCTAGAGCAAGTGCAGTTGGCGATTGCAAATCCGCTGCCCGTAACCGTTTTTGGCCAAAAAGGATCCGGAAGGTCTATGCTCGCTCAGTCGATTCATTCCAAACGACGTGGACGGGAATCGAAAGATCGTCCTATCTCGGTAGGTGATTCGATTGTTCGACTTGACTGCGCGTTGATGGATGTGGAACTGTTGCAAAGCATGCTGGAAGTCATCGACGAAAGCAAAACCAATGGAGGAACCACTCCCGCGGTATTGCTGGAAGGGCTAGAGGGATTGCCCAACGAATGCATTTTCATGTTGGCCTCGTTTCTCAAGGTTCACCAAGACGCGGTTTGTATCGCGACATACGACCCATCGCCGACGGAGACACATTCCCTTAGGGACCCAATCTGGAGTGAGGTTCTGTCTCGAACCAGCGTACTGCGGATCGATTTGCCGAAGCTGGTCGAACGCATAGAAGATATTCCGACGTTGATTACGGCTTGGTTTAGCGTTCAGAACAGAACGGTAGGAGTTGCAAATGAAATTTCCGAGAGCTTTGTGGACGCCCTGACTGCGTATACCTGGCCGGGCGACATCGAGGAGTTTGCCGATGCTTTAGCTCACGCTACCCAAAAGACCGCTGAAGGCAAGCTGACCGAGAAAGACCTGCCGGTGAACATTCGCACGTGCGTATCGCATGTCGAGCAATCGCAAGCAGACGAGTCGGTGGACTTGGACGCGATCCTAGAAGATGTTGAAAAAACGATGATCATGAGGGCGCTGGAACGGTTTCCTCAGAACAAGACGTCCGCTGCCAAAATGTTGAACATCTCTCGCGCCAGGTTGCTTCGTCGACTTCAGCAATGGGGCATCCAATCCGAAAGTGGAACTGCGGAAGGTGACGACGACTCGCCTGTCTTCAATGAGGTTCCGTGACATCCTGGACATTTTGCTCAGCGGCTCCCGTGATGAGTCGCGCGGTGCGATTTCGAGTGATGTAGTTCCAAAACCACTGGAAAAGAACCAGAATCCGATTTTCGAAACGGGCAAGGTACATGATGTGAATGAACAGCCACGCCAGCCACGCGATTTTGCCGCTCATGCGAATCCTGCCTGCTTCGACAATCGCATGCGAACGCCCGATGGTGGCCATATTCCCCTTGTCCCAATACTGAAATGGTTTCGTCGGACGACTTCCACGGATCGACTTTGCGATCAGCTTTCCAACAAAATCTCCTTGCTGCACGGCAACAGGAGCCACGCCTGGTAACGTTTTTGAATCAGGCAAGCTGAACGCAGCCATGTCTCCGATCACGAAAATATTGGGGTGTTCCGAAATCGCGCATTGGGAATCAACTGCCATTCGACCCGATCGATCGATCCGATCTGGAGCATGAATGGCTTCAGCCAGCTTCTTGCCGAGCATAGAAGCCTTGACGCCAGCTGCCCAGATGACGGTGTTCGTATCGACGCGATTGGACTTTCCGTCATGACTTACAATCACGTGGTCTGGGTGGATTTCCAAAAGTCGCGTTTCATTCCAAATCTCGGCCCCCAGTGCTTTCAGGTCACGAGCAGCAACTTCCGATAGCGATACGTGGTATTTGTCCAGTATCAATTTGCTATTCTCAATCAAAATGACGCGTGCTGTGCTGGGGTCAATCGTACGAAAATCCTCCTTCATGGATTGACGAGCAAGTTCGCAAATCGACCCCGCCATTTCCACTCCGGTAGGCCCTCCGCCAACAATCACGAAGGTTAAAAGGGATGAGCGTTTCGCTTGATCCTCGGTCCGTTCGGCTTGTTCAAACGCGGTTAAGATGCGTCGACGTATCTCCGTCGCATCTTCAATGGTTTTTAGTCCCGGAGCCAGTGGCTCCCATTCCGTGTCATGCCCAAAGTAATGATGAGTCGAGCCCGTGGCGACCACCAAAAAATCGAACGGGATCGATGACTGATCCTCCATCACGACTCTCCGTTCGCTCATATTGAAATCCTGCACTGCCCCCAAGAGCACTTGAACGTTTTTTTGCCGCCTGAAAATACTTCGTAGGGGTGCGGCGATGTTCGCAGGTGAAAGGCCTCCGGAAGCAACTTGGTAGAGAAGCGGCTGGAATAAATGAAAATTGCGGCGGTCGACCAGTTTGATTTCGACATCGGCCTTGCGCAGTGCCCGAACGCACGCCATGCCCCCGAAGCCACCTCCGATCACAACGACTTGGGTTTTGGTAGAATGCTGCACGATGTTAGTTCTAATAGTGGATTGCTGTTGCGAAATTCAATAACTTGAGCTCGCTAGATTGTACGGGAATCCAGTTGGAATGGATCCACCACTTTGTATCCCAACCCGAAGTGTAAGCGAGGGACAATTTTTCGGGTCCCTCACTTACGTATCGGGTTATGATTGGCAGCTTTCACATCGCCGCTCGCCTTACAACACCTTTTTAAGCAAAAACGCAACGAATGATCGAAACCAGTGCATTCAAGAATAAACACGTTGTTGTCACGGGCGGGGCAACAGGAATTGGATTTGCAATCGCGAACCTTTTTTCCCAAAACGGAGCCAAGGTCGCTATCGGCTCTCGCCGCGAAGAAGCGATCAAAGAAGCTATCAGCGCATCCGAGGGTAGGTTGATCGGGCATACAATGGATGTGGCAGTGCGAGAAAGTGTTGAGCACTTTTTTGATTGGGCTGCCACAGCCCTCGGTCACGTCGATATCTTGGTTAACGCCGCGGGCGTCAATATTCGCGATCGCTCTATCAATTCTATGGCGCCCGATCAATGGGATCAGGTCATGGCGATCAACGCCACGGGGGCTTACAACTGCATTTATTTCGTCTTGCCGCAAATGCGAGCTCGGCAACACGGTATGATTATTAATATCTCTAGCGTCGCTGGCAAACGGGCTCTTGCCTTGGGTGGTGTGGCTTATGCGGCGAGCAAGTTTGCGATGACGGCACTTGGGACCTGCGTTTCCAACGAAGTCGGTGGGGAGAATATTCGAGTTACCAATGTCTACCCAGGTGAGGTGGACACGCCAATTCTCCTGCAGAGACCAACGCCAGTGACGGACGAACACCGTCAAAAGATATTGCGGCCCGAGGATATCGCAGACGTCGTTGTGGGTCTGGCGGGTTTGCCTGATCGCGTTCACGTTCCTGAAATCGTGATTAAACCGGTCAATCAGCAATACTATTGAGGAACTTGGCTTGAAGGTTTCTATCCTGGTACCGGCGTTCAACGAAGAAAAAACGATTGAACGCGTTCTTCTGAAACTGCTTGCGCTACCGATCAGTGAGCTTGAGATCATTGTCGTCGACGATGGATCAACCGATACAACCGGACGCATCGTTCAGCAATTGGCCATGGGCAATCCTGGTATTCGTTGCTTTGCCCAGCCGAAGAATCTCGGCAAGACTGCCGCCATTTCCAAGGCTATCTCGGAAAGCACTGGCGAAGTTTTGATCGTTCAAGATGCCGACTTAGAATACGACCCAAACGAGATTCCGGAGATCATTTCTCCAATCATTGAAGGTGTCGCTGACGTCGTCTACGGAAGTCGTTTTTTGGTCAAGCGCGCCTCGCGGGTATTGTATTACTACCATTATCTTGCAAATAAGTGCTTAACCTGCCTCAGCAACATTTTGACGAATCGGAACATGTCGGACATAGAAACATGCTACAAAGCGTTTCATCGCGAGGTGATCATGCCGCTAAAACTGCGCAGCCGAGGCTTTGGTATGGAAGTTGAGATTACTGCGATGGTTTGCAAAACAAAGGCGAGGACGTACGAAGTTCCGATTTCGTATTATGGTCGGACGTACGAAGAAGGGAAAAAGATCGGTACCTGGGACGGTTTGGCCGCGATCTGGTACATCCTTTACTTCAACCTGATTCACCCTTTTACGAAATCCGGTCGTATCTACATAGAAACGGTCAATTCCTCGCTTGAGCATCGGCATTGTCGCCTTTAGCTCAGCGAAATTGCGCGTCGTGGCGGACTTTCGCGGTGCGAAAGGGGACAATAAACAGAAATAAGTTGGGAAAAGACGTGTTGACTTGTTGAGGAGCACCAAAGCCAGCATTGTCATAATCCTTGCTTTCCAAAAATGGGGTCGATCTGCTATACTCTGCTCTAATTCAAGGCGAGCAGTTCAAGCTCTCCCACCTTTCATCTTGTATGAGTCGCGGCCCCGCGAAAAGACTTCGATATGTCGGATCATTGGAACAGCATTGCAAATCTGCTTAAAACTCCTTCGCTTAATCCCACTGCAAAGAAAACAGACGGCCCGACCAAACCGCCAAAAGCAGTATTGCCCGCCGAGCCATCGGCGCAATTCGAGGAACCGATCGCTCCTGTGGCGGAGCAGTCAAAACCAAAACCTGAACCTTCCCGATTCCGAAGTTCATGGGACGCGGTCACGACTTTTTTTGGAGTTGCCGCTCCAGAACAACCTCAAGAAGTGGAGCCCAAGTCGGCAGTTTCGTTAAATACCCCATCGGAGACGAACGTGGTTTCGAAATCCGGCGTTTCCAGCAACCGTAAGTCAAAACCGAGTATGTGGGGAGGCACGGTTGAAGAGCCAAATGCTGGACCTGACGTCCCGCTCACCCCAAATCGATCTTTGCAAGCCACCGAAGTGGAGTCCCGGGTGCGAGGGCGATCGCCAGGTCGAGAACGGCCTCGCGTCGACGAGAGTTCCGATCGAATGGAGCCCGAACCATCAATTCGGGAGGTTTCGACGCAATTGGGCACTGAGACGCATTCCCGACGTGTGCCGCAAACGAAGCGGGATGAAGATGTCGGAGCCATCGATCCCGAGCGACGATCGCGTAGGCAGCAGCCTCGTCGATGCCGACAAGCC
>JANMLD010000423.1:0-1772 GCA_031372345.1 Pirellula sp. | reverse complement strand
GGTCATTACCAGTGAAATCCGTCTGATTCCAGGATTGAACAAAATCCTCGTCGAACGTCTTTACATCATCCACCAAGATCGGTGCATCGTTGACTGGGCGTACATTGATAGTGACCGTATGGATCTTGGACAAGTTTCCAGTGGGACCATTGGGGGCAGTTCCAGCTCCCCCCTTGTCATCAATTTGGAACGTAACGATGGCTGGTCCCAAAGCCAACGAATTGGCGTCTTGAGCCAATGTGAACTCCAACTCTCCAATGCCACCACCGATTTGGTTGACTTTAGGTAGCCCCGCTGCGGTGAACAGGTAGGTGTCCTGAGGTCGAATCGTCACGATGAAGTCGGTCGGTTGCTTGTCGGCTGGAAACGAGTTTCCAAATAGTTCGTCATCGGCAAGAGCGGGTCCAGCCGCAATGTTCTTGAAAATACGCAGCTTCTGTGTCGGCGCATCTTCATTTGCCGTGACGGTGATTTCTTCGCCGTTGGCATTCACGGTCGGCGTGTTGGTAAATGCATTGGGTGCAACGGTCGGTACGACTTCAGCTAGATTGAACAGCGGTGAGTCGTTGACGGCGGTGATGTTTACTGTCAGAGTACTAAAGGCACTCTTTGGATCCGCCACAGCCGGGAATCCAGTGACGCCGTCGTCCTCAACTTCAAGTCGAATAAGTACGGGACCATTGATTCGCTCGTTGTAGTTCGTGCCCGGTGTGTAGCTGATGACATTGTTGGTCACCGATACCGACTCACCCGTTCGGGCTGCGGCCACTAAATTGACGGATTTTACGATCAGTTTTTGTGCAGGGAATCCTGCTGTTGGATTCGCTTCGTTTGCAATTGCGACTCCAGGTAGCGGCAGAGTTATTCCCTGAATGTCGTTTCCAGTGAAGAGCGCCCCTGCCCAAGTCTGAACATTGTCCTCGGAAATGGTGATGGTGTCCGGGTTGGCAAATGGCACGTCGTTAACAGGGTTGACCGTTATCGTGACGGTCGCCGTATTATTGCTAACCAAGCGCGGGTCGGTAACTCGGTACGAAAATGTATCTATCCCGAAGAAATTAGGATTGGGCGTATATTCGAACGACCCATCAAAGAAGAGTTTAAGAGTTCCATTTGTAGTGGAGGTAACAGGATCAACAATTAGCTTGGAGGTCGCCAAATCGATTGGAGTCGTGAACGGATTTTCGTCGAAGACTCTTCGGTCAACGGCAGGTGTGTCCACGTCGGTGTCATTGAATAGAACACCATCTGCCGTCGATACGGTCAGAACGAGATCTTCATTGACTCGATACTGGGCAACCTTGGTCGGATCTGGATCGTTGACTGCGACGGGCGGAATGCCAGCCACCACTTCGATGATGTGATCCTCCACTTCACCGCCAACAGCTAATCCGTACGTGAACAGTCCACCGGTAGCACTGAGTCGGAATCTAGCAGTGGTGTAACCTATGGCGGCACCAGCCGGTGTGCTTACCAAGAACGTATTCTCGCCAGCCACAACTGGCTGAGACACAAGGATTTGTTCACCAGCGTCTTCAAAATCGCTGTCTTGATTCCAGTCGACCCAAGCGTCCAAATAGCCTGATCCCGACGCGGTTACGACCACTGAGACCGGCGGAAGAACATTGGCATTAAACAAGCCATTGAACCGAACTCCATCTTCATCGTCAGCATTCACGGTGAGGATGCCTGTTGCAGCATTGAAGACGACCGTTGGTAGCTTCAATCGGCCAGCAATGATTGCGCCATTGATGGCGTTTCCGACCGCAGTC
>JANMLD010000414.1:0-42938 GCA_031372345.1 Pirellula sp. | reverse complement strand
TACCCCACCTCACTCCCGGTGCCTTCCCCCGCCGGTGCCGGGCGCTTGCCCATCCCAAAAACCCCCCAGACCAGCGAGGTTCGCGGAGGCCTAGGTAGTGAAAAACCGAAACTTCCGCAGGGTAAACCTGCGGGATTCATTGTGCCACGCGGCTTGAGCGATGGCGTTCAGCGAGAAGTGTCGTTTTTTACTATTATTTGCACTCCAATTAGACAAATTCCAGTCCTTCGTGCATTCTAAAGCATTGTCATGAGCAATCCGGCCTCTTTTTCTGAACGCGTTCGAGAAAGTGCCCAATGCATCGCGGAAAGTGGTGCTGCGGCGCTGTCGGGGCTCTACGACTTGACCTCCATGCGGTTGGTGCGATTTGCGGTCACCATTACTCGCAATCAGCACGATGCGGAAGATGCGGTTCAAGCGACACTGGTGCGTGTCGTCGGGAACGCAAAGCTGTTAAGCCGAGCTGAAGCCCCTTGGCCGTATCTATTGCAAATGGTTCGCAACGAGTCTTTGCTCATTCTTCGACGCAAACGTCGTGTGTCGATAGTCAGCAACCTGACGGATCTTCTTACCCATCGTTCCGTCGATGAAGTCGAAAAAGAAGAATCGTATCGAGCGGTTTGGCTCGCGATTCGAGCGTTGCCCGTTGAGCAAAGCGAGGTTGTCGTTTTGAAGATCTGGGAGGAATTGACGTTTGCTCAGATTGCGGAGGTGCTAGGTCTTCCCCCGGCCACTGCAGCGAGTCGGTACCGGTATGCGATGCAAAAGCTAGCGTGCGAACTGCGATCGCAAACGGCGGAGGTCTTACTATGACTGACATTCGCAACGACGAGGTCGATTTCGACGAGAACGATGATTTAGACCAAAACGATCATTTCGACGAGAAAAGAGTTTCGCCTGAATTTTTGAAGCTGCTTGAAGCAACAGTTCAATCTGCTGGCGCGTACGTAATCCCCTCAGACAACTTGCGGCCGCACACGCTCGAGGCTGCCCGCGATTATAGCTCGGATCGACGGGGAACGTACGGGCTGGCTAAGTTTGCACTGGTCATTGCGATCTTGGGATGCTTCAGTCTTCCGTTCTTTGATCGGTTGGCGTCCTGGCGTGACAGAGTTGCCCCACCGACATCGTTGCAAATGTTAGAGATCGCACAGAAAAAGAACGTGGGTATTGATTGGGGGCTGTTCGAAGCCTTTAGCGAATTGAGGCAGAATCAGGCCTCGCGAATCTTAAAGCGGAAATGAATTTCCGCACTCCAAGGCGAGCGGCAACAATGTTTATGCCGGGAGGAAGAGGCCACCCCTGTAAACATGTCTTCAGCGACTTTGTCCAACCAATTCATTACTCGGGAGGGTGAGGCTCCTGCCGAACCATAGCGGCGCCAGCTCGGCAGGAGCCTCGCTCTCCCATCGGAACCCTTGGCAAGCAAATTGTGTTGGTGTTGGCGAGAAGTGCAGAAATTTGTTTGCGGTTGTAAACAAATGCCGAGCTGCGGCGCATCATCTTGTTCGAGAGTAATGGCGGAACGATCTGTCACCTTCCTTCTTCGATGCCTTGATTTAGCGATGGCCGTTTGAAAATCCCATGAACGTCTCTTCGACTAGTGAACCGAAACTCGATGACGTGTTGGCCTTCAATGCAATCTTGTTGAAACTGGCTAAGGCTGGAGTACCGATTGCTTTGGATGTCTCAGGGGGGACTGACGATTTGCCGGGATCGCTCGATAAGATCAATTCCGGGATCGCGATTGGGATGGCACGAGGTATGACTCTCCGCCAAGTTCTTGAATCCGATCCAGAGTTGCCGTCGCAATATCGCTCCTCATTGTTAACGTGGTTGTATTGCGATGAGCCGCCCGAGGCGCTCACTGCCTTGAGCGATTGCGCTGGTGGACGTCGTGAGATCGAGCGAGTGGTTAACATCGCCTTTTTGCAGCCGCTCATCCTGTTGGGGATGGTTTACCTAGGGTTTTTATTTCTCGTGCTCCAACTTGAACCCAAACTCCAAGCCATCCACTTCCAAATTGGTTCAGCTCCCGCTTTAGGAATGCAATGGTTGACGATGCTGAGGCAATCCATCTGGATCTGGGGTACGGCAGTACCCCTCTTGGTTGTCGTGGACTTGGTGATTTGGACAAGGCATCGCTCGAGATGGAGCGTGCGTAGGTTTCCAGGTCGGAAAGGTGTTTTTGAAGCGATTCAAAGAGCCAACTACGCTGAGGGTTTTGCTAACCTTCTGAAGCATGAACATTCGGTCGAACAAACGGGCATAATGTTGGGCGGTTTCCCCGGTGACCAGGCGACGCGGATCGTACAAACAGCTGAAACAAGAACGGCTCCCAACGGAATGCCGCCGCTATTGAAATGGGCGTTTGGCAATGATGTCAGTCCAGAGGATCGGGTCACTGCCTTGCATTTTTCGGCCCTTGCCTATCGCGATCTTGCGCAGTCGCGTGCATCTCAATGGCGGAGTTGGCTTCCGGTTTTGATGGGGTCGCTTTTGGGCGGGGTGCTCGTGTTGGGTTTCGGATTGAGTCTCTTTGGTCCGATGATTGAGCTCCTTACTTCTTTAACCCGCCCGTAAGGAGCATTCGAAATGGCAGAGACAATGGAACGCCCGGAATTCTACCAACGTATTGATGCGGCATTAGCGCGCAGAACGAAGCTGGCCAATGCAATTGAAGCGTTTGCCGACGAATCGAAATCGAGACAGATAGGTAAGGATGTTCGCGAGTTGCTTGTTGCTCTGCGTGGAGATGCCACAACCGAACAATTTGTTCGAGAAGGTTCCAAAGCCGTTTGGCTGCCTCTTGTACTGCGTGGGTTTGCCGCAGATGGAGCGAACGAGGACTTCAAACAGATCCTGAGCGATGTGACCTTTGCCGAGGAGAATCGAAGGAGCCAGTGGCGTACCTTTGCGTATCCCCTCGTGATATTCGGAAGTGCGATCCTTGTCTTTGTCTTTCTTTCGATAACCGTCCTTCCAACGTTTGAGAAGATGTTTCGGGAGTTTGAGTTGAAGTTGCCTTTTGCAACTCGGTCAGTCATCGCGATGAGTCATCCAATCCGGGAGCAGCCTTTATTAACTTGCTTTTGGATTCTGGCTGTCTTGGTGGTGGCATGGGGGCTACGCCGTTTGTTTCACTGGATCCTGCGTCAAACGGAGTCAAACTGGTTCCTTGGTAGTTTAACAACGGGCTCGACAGGAAATGTCAAGGCGATGGCACGTTTCACTTCGACTTTGGCCGAGTTGCTCAATATTGGTGCTCCGCTTCAAGAGGCGATCCTGATAGCTGGACGATCAAGTCAAAGCACCCAATTTCGCCATGCTGCACAGGTGCTTAGCCGGGATATTGGGACGTCGGATAAATTTAGTTACGATTCAGCGGTGGCGCACAACTTCCCAAGCTTAGTTGTCCAAGCACTGGAGGCTGGGCCAAACGGAGGCCCTTCGATCGCGTTGCTGCGACACGTTTCGGCGATCTACTTCAATCGAGTACGCTTGAGGTTCAGTTGGTCTGAGGGCTTTCTGGCTCCACTGTCGATCGTTGGTATTGGCCTCTGCATTGGGTATGTGGTGATTGCCCTTTTCATGCCATTGATCTCACTCGTCACGTCTCTTAGCGGACCGGGGTCTTGACTACGATGTTCGAACCATGGATTTCACAACTCAAGACGATTCTTGGGCTGTCAGCGGATCAACGATCCGTTGCTCCATTTTGGAAAAAAGCAGGTCCCACATGGTATTTATCAACCTGGTGGCCAGGCGAAAAGATGGAATCGAAGCAGTACTCGCTTTTGAGACTACTGTCGGTATGCAATACCGAGCGTCTTGATCCGAAGCCGCTGGTGCGCGCGTTGGCCATTGAGCATCGCGGAGGATACCGACGAAGACTTTTTCAATTGGCTCACCGATTAGATGCGAATACGACATTGGTGTCTGCCTTGGAAAAAACGCCAGATGCCTTAGGCCAGGGCGTCGTTTTGGCACTGAGATTTGGCAGCCAGTCCGGTACGCTGGCTCAGACCTATGAGCAATTGCTTGTGACTGAGAGACCAGAAGTGGACGAGGCGCGCACGATGCAAATCAATTCTCGGGGTTACTGGGCCGTTTTGGCTGCCACGATCGTCTTGATACTCCTATTTCTCATGTATTTCATTTCTCCAACCATTAAAAAAGTTTTGGACGAGTTTGAAATGAAACTACCGCTCTCGTTTTATCGTCTCTTAGCATTTTGGGAATTTGTCTCTGCCTACGCATTGTGGATAGGCCTAGTGTTGTTCGCCTTAGGTTGGTTGGTTAGGTCCTCGCGTTCTCGGCGTTTTTTCCGACGAGAAGTCGCAGATCGTTTGTTTCGACAAACATCGTTGGCACGCTCTGCGCAGTTGTTGCGGATGCTTTCGGTCACAGTCGAAGCAGGGCGACCTCTTGCCGGTTCACTTTCAACATTAGCCAAGTACCACTTCGACAGAAATATTCGGCAACGCCTACTGATGGCGAGAAACGAAGTCGAGCAAGGGGCATCTGCATGGTCCAGTCTGGTGGATGCAAAGATCATTTCACAAGAGGAATTTCAAGCGGTGACGGGATCCCCCAATCGAAGTGTGCAGTCCTGGACGCTTCGTCGCTTGGCGACCGTCAAGCACGAAATTGCGAAACAACGGATGGTGATGCTTACGACCTTCCTTCATCCGGTCGTCATTCTTGTCTTTGCAGCAATAGTTCTATGGATTTGTTTTTCATTCTTCAGCGTCCTAACCAATATGATTCAATCCCTAGCGGGGTGAGGCGGCCAAAATGAATCAACGTAGAACCCATTCACGTCGCGGACTTACGATCACGGAAGTGGTGGTCGCTGCCACCCTGGTCGTTAGTATGATTGGGCTGGTTGCACCGCTAACGGTTCGGATTGGTAGGGTTTGGCAAAACTCACGTCAGTATCGATTGGCTTTCAATGAGTTAGCCAACCAAATGGAATTGCTCAGTAGTCTCGAAGTCGCCCAGTGCGAAGAGTCACTACCTAGCCTTCAGCCCTCAGCCAACGTGGTCCAATCATTGCCAGGTGCGAAACTCGTGGGAGAAATGATTCGTGACCAAGATGGGACACGATTGGTTTTGAGTCTGAATTGGGATCGCGGTTCCCAATCGGTTCCGATATCGCTCGTCGGATGGCTCAATACCGATTCCGTCGCATTGGCAGACTCAGCTGCAGACAAGTCGGAAGCCGGGAGGAAGCTACCGTGAAACAACGCAATGGATCGACACTTATAGAGCTTGTACTGAGTATGTCGGCCGGTAGCGCCGTCATGTTGTTGGCAATCAGTTTGGTGCATCAGACCATGCTGGTGACGGAACGATCGCGAAACCGTTCGGACAGCAGTCGCACATTAGATCAACTGTCTCAGAACTTTCGGCGCGATGTCCATTTGGCTACAGAATTAAATTTCGATGGAGAGGGTAAGCTGACCTTAATCAGTGCAGATGGTTCGCAGATAACTTATGTCATTCAGAACCACTCGGTCGTTCGGCAACGAAAACACACCGCGGAAGAAAATGAGCAGGAACGCTATCAGCTCGCAGAGGATGCATCGGCACTCTTTCAGGGGATTCAAGAGCCAGATCGCGCGACGCTGACAATTCGGGGTGAGACCGGACTTCCAGGGATATCGCCGCGAGTCGACTTGCATGTCGAAGCCACGTTGGGTCGTTGGCAGGCACTAGAACACGATTTCCCAGAACACGTTGACGAGGTGTCGGAATGAAAAAAGCGACTTCGAAGTCTCGATCCGGAGCGGTTCTGATCTGCGTTTTGGCTTGTCTCGGCATTGTGATCACTTTGGTCATGACAACCGTGCAATCTTCGTTGCGTGGACGACGGGAGGTTCGAATGCAGCGGCAACTCATTCAAACGGAGCTCTTGTGTGAAGCTGGCGTACAGAGAGCCGTACGCCAATTCGGAAAATCGAAGGAGTACCAAGGTGAAACTTGGCGCCCGAAGTTGGGAAATCGATCGTTCGAAAATGCGACTATCGAAATCCGAATAGGACCATCGCAAGAAGACACTCAATCCATGCGTGCTGAAGTTGTTGCGACGCTCGCCTCCACGGCAGATAGCAACGATGGAATGCAACGCAGCCACATATTTACTATCGGTCTACCACCCTCTGCTACGGAGACAAAATAATGATTCTTCGAATTCGTCCCGGTTTTATAAAGGCTTTTTCCATGTTCCATCCAATTAGGCAAGCGACGGAAATTCTATTACCGGGAGGGCGAGGCTCCTGCCGAGCGAAAGCCCAGCTCGGCGGGAGCCTCGCTCTCCCTTATGAACACTCGACGGGTAGATCTAAATTTGCCGATTGCCTTAAACGTCGCTATTACTCCGAGAAAACCAATCGAAGGACCATAAGCGGAAAGTCCGCGTTCACGCTGGTGGAGCTCCTGGTTGTGATCGCCATCATTGGGATCTTGGTTGGCTTGCTTTTACCTGCGGTTCAAGCGGCACGGGAAGCGGCTCGACGATGCCAATGCATGAATAATATGTCGCAGCTTGGACTTGCGGTCCATACACACGAATTTAACACTGAGCACTTTCCGTCAGGGGTCATCAATGAAAATGGACCTATCCGGAACGAGCCCATAGGCCGACACGTCAGCTGGATTGTTCAAATCCTGCCTCAAATGGAGCAGTCTGCATTATTCAGTCATTTCGATCAAGCGGCCGGTGCATACGCGACGGAAAATCAGGAAGCACAGCGACGGACGATCCCAACCATTATTTGTCCGTCATCACCGGAGAGTAGTCGCGTTGGTGACGAGCAATCGGTCGCAGTAAGCAATTACGCAGGCTGTCACCATAGCACCGAAGCGCCAATAGATATCGATAACAATGGAGTACTGTTCTTGAACAGCCGCTTGCGCTTTACTCAGATTTTAGACGGGTCATCGCAGACGATTCTCCTAGGAGAAATGCTTAATGGCCCGAGCAGTTTGGGATGGGCCTCCGGCACCCGTTCCACACTCCGCAATACAGGTAGTTTTTTAGCCCCACCGCGCACGACTGGGAAACGCGAGCCGACAACCCTTTCGGAGCAACCAGGTTCCTTAGCGGTCGGTGGGTTTAGCAGCTACCATACCGGCGGCGCCAACTTTACCTTTGCGGATGGATCGGTTCGGTTTTTGTCACAAAACATCGAGCCGAAGCTACTAAGTCAACTTGGAAACCGAGCTGATGGGGAATTGTTGTTGGGTGAAGGTTCCTACTAGAGCTGAGGTAAGAATCCCCCGAGTAAACTCGGGGGCATTGGGTATGCCACTGGCTTGATGCCAAGGGTTCTGACTTTTTGTTCTAGAGCGAGGGTAAGAATCCCCCGAGTAAACTCGGGGGCATTTGGTATGCCGCTGGCTTTATGCCAGGGGTTCTCACCTTCTGTTCTAGAGCGAGGGTAAGAATCCCCCAAGTAAACTCGGGGGCATTGGCCCTCGTTATTTTTCGTTTTTGAAACCCGCTTCGAGTAGTTCTTTGTAACCAGGTTTCAATGGCCGTATTTCGTATCCCTGTTTTTCTAAGATCTTAGCCGCCTTCAACGCTCGAAACCCTACCATGCAATGGGTGTAGATAATGGCGTCCTTCGGCAACTTTTCCTTTAAAGCGGTCGCGTCGAATTTGTCTTGAAGATCACGAAACGGCAAATGGATTGCCCCCTCGATATGCCCGTCGTTCCATTCCACCAATTCTCGAACATCCACCAAGACCGCCTTCTTGTCAGCGATCCGTTCCTTGACCGTCTGCAGCGAATCCTCGGTGTGCTTGAGTTCTGCCAGTAGCTCCACGGCACCCGATGCCATGGTCAAGATCGCAGTTGGCAAGGTTTTGTCGATATCCGGGTAGTAGTCTGGCGCATGCAAACTGAGGGTTTGTCCGCGACGTTGCATGGCATCGAATCGTCCGGACTCAATGGTTCCAATCCGATACATAACGCTCGGCACGCCAGCGATACCGAATTGGCTAAAATCCTCACCGCCCATGACCTGGTCAGCCTCTCCAACTCGGTCTTTTCCAAGAGTGCTTTCAAGCGTTTTCCGAAGGCGTTTGGTCAGCGCCACGTGATTGTGAAGGGCCGGCGTTCCGTCGGACAGAGTGATGGTTGGCTCTTCAGCACCATACGCCATTGCGATGGCCTTGGCTTTACGATGAATAGAATCGATTAGCAACTTTCGTACTTCTGGAGTGTAGCTTCGAACCGTCAACTGCAGATCGCATCGGTCGCTGATGATATTGTGCTTGGTGCCAGCGTGGAATGCGCCAACGGTGATGACCGCAGGCTCGGTCGGCTTAACTTCACGGCTCACGATCGTTTGCAAACTCATCACCAATTCTGCAGCCTGAACGATCGGGTCGATCGTGGTATTGGGAGCTGCACCGTGACCACCGCGTCCCTTCACGACTATGTCGACGCTGTCGACATTCGCCATCATGTAACCTTCGCGCAGAGCAACCGTGGTCGCTTTGGACGCTTCGCAATGAAGAGCCAATGCGAAGTCAGGTTTCGGAAACTTTGTGAACAAACCGTCGTCCAGCATTTTCTGTGCACCGCCACCACGCTCTTCGGCTGGTTGCCCAATCAGCATCAACGTTCCTCGCCAACGGTCTTTATTTACCGCCATCAATCGCCCCACCGCAATCAAGTTGGTCATGTGGACATCGTGCCCACAGGCGTGCATGATGCCCGCGGTTGCGCCGGAAGCGAGCGTCGTCTTTTTCGTGGACGCTCGCGGCAGACCAGTGACTTCACTCACCGGCAACGCATCGAGATCCGTTCGAAGCATGAGGGTTGGCCCCGCCCCATTTTTTAGCAAGGCGACGACGCCGTGTCCACCAACGCCAGTCGTTACTTCAAATCCGGCTTTCTTCCATGCAGCGGCAACGTATTTGGCCGTTTCCACTTCCTGGTAAGAGAGTTCTGGATTCTCATGGAGCCACCAGTAGTCTTCAACCAACGCTGGCAGATTGGCATCGATCCAAGCTTGGATCCACTCTGGGGCTTGAGAATTCGGAACGGCGGTCGGCTTTGGCTCCTGCCCCGAGGCCATGAACCCACATGATAGGACGACACTGCAAAGTCCGAGCAGTGACTGAATAAGAAATGGTTTCATGAGTTGAGCCTTGAAAGTGATTAGGAAAGCGTGGCTGAATTCACACGAATTCAGTTTGAATAAGTCTTCGGCATGTCTCTTGAACTTGTCTTGGATCCACATTCTTGTTCTTCTTTTTGGCTGGGCCAACGAGCGAGGCTATGGCTTTGTCGTTTCCGGCACGAACTTTTTCGATTACCTCTGGGTTCTCCGCTAGCAGTTGCCTGCAGAGCGTTTCCAACTCGTTGGCATCGACCTGAGCAATCCCAAGGGAATCGATGGCTTGTTCGACGGACAAGCTTGGTGCCGCCACCAATTTGGCAAGCGCTTCTTTGCCTTTGGTTGTGTCCAGTCGTCCAGTCTCGATGGCGGCAAGCAGTTTTGCAAGTGAGACGGCGGATACCGGGTAAGAACTGATCTCGGCATTGTTCTCATTGAGGTACCGCAAAACATCTTGAAGCATCCAAGAGGTGGCTCGCGTCGGCGACGCTCCGTGTGCCACCAACGATTCGAAATACTCGATGACCGCACGCCCCTGTTGAACCAAAACTTCGGCCTCGCTCGGCTTGAGCAAATGTTTTTCGATGAGCGACTTTCGCACGGTGGCTGGCGTTATGCTTGCCGACGTTCTTGCAGACTCGATCTCGTTCTCGGACAGAATCACCGGCACTAGGTCGGGACAAGGGAAATAGCGATAGTCCGCTGAGTCTTCTTTGTCTCGCTGCAATTCGGTTTCGCCAGAAGCATCATTCCAACCATGGGTTTGTTTGGGCGATTGGCCTATCGTCAGCCCGGTTCTTTGAAACTCGGCGAATTGACGTTTTGATTCGTAAAGTACGGCTCGTTCGACCGCACGAAAACTATTGAGGTTTTTGATTTCTACGATCGGGGTGGCAATCGTTTTGCCGTCTCGTTGCAAATGCAAGTTGACATTGGCGTCGGCGCGAAGGGAGCCCTCCTGCATGTTGCCATCGGTTATGCCCAAGAACATCATGAGCAGTCGCATCTCGATCAAGTAGTTTTTCGCATCCTCGGCGCTGGACAGCTCGGGTTCGGAAACGATTTCGAGCAGCGGCGTACCAGCTCGATTTAGATCGATTCGGCTATCCGCTCGCCCGGCCACTTCGTCATGCATGCTTTTTCCAGCGTCCTCCTCGAGATGGGCTCGAACGAGTGCGATCTTCTTGCGAGTCGGCTCACCCGAGATTGGATCGTGGGAATCAATCTCCAGGTACCCGCCGCCACAAATGGGCAGATCGAATTGGCTCGTTTGGTAGCCTTTGGGTAGATCTGGGTAGAAATAGTTTTTCCGATCCCACTTGGTAAAGGGTGCAATTGCGCAATGTAGCGCGATGCCGGCTCGAACAGCCAGTTCGATGGCTTTGGCATTCAGAACAGGAAGTGCACCGGGCAATCCCAGGCAAACCGGACAGACCTGAGTGTTTGGAGATGCGCCAAACTGTGTGCTGCATCGACAAAACAGCTTAGTTTGGGTCTTGAGCTGGACGTGCACTTCGAGGCCGATAACGGTTTTGTAGGGATTTACAGCGTTCATGTAGGTCAATGAATGGGTAGCGATGATCTCGTTAACGATACGAGCATTCTATCGAAAACCAAAACAATGTGGCGCGGCGGTCCTAACTGCCAACGGTTCAATGGGAGGGAGAGGCTCCTGCCGAGTTCGGCGTTGGTTCGGCAGGAGCCTCTCCCTCCCCGTATATTCAATTGTGCCGCTCGCCTTAGAGGAATTGGAATTCAAATTTGCTATTCCATCCATTTGCTTGACTTATTCCGCGAAATCTGTTAGCTTCGATTTGGTTCTCTCCAGAACTTGCAAAATTTCGCTCAATGCAACGGTTGGCATTACGAAGCCGCTTCCATTTTCAATGGTTGGGCACTGCAGTTCTTTTTATCTGCATCGTCATCATGAACGTGGAGTAACAAGATGAGTTTTAGGCATTGCGCGTCTCTTCGAATCCTCTGTTTGCTGCCTCTACTGCTACCGATCATGATTGGTTGTGGAGGATCCGGAGGAAGGATGGCAGTCAATGGTGAGATCACTCTTAAAGGCAAGCCGCTGGATGAGGGAGTCATCGAATTTGTTTCAGACTCAGGAAAATCGGGAGCTACCATTTCGAAAGGCAAGTATGAGATCCCTGCCATGCAAGGCTTGTTGCCAGGAACCTACAAAGTACTGATCACGTCGGGAGACGGTCGGACTCCGGCGGATTCACCGGATGGACTGCCTGGCCCAACCGGCGCTAACATCGTTTCAAAGGATTTGATCCCGCCTGAGTACAATACAAAAACCAAACAGGAAGTCACCGTCAAATCGTCGGCACCGAACAAGTTTGACTTTGCAATTCCTTAGTTAGTCTACTCGAATAGTCTTCTCTTTTTGATTTCCCATCCTTTCCGTTTGTCGTGTCATTAGTGGAGTTTTCATTGTTTCCAAGTGATCCGGAGTTATTTCTATGCGAACAAAACGAAGTGCTTTTACGTTGGTGGAGTTACTAGTTGTCATTGCCATTATTGGTATTCTGGTGGGGTTACTCCTGCCCGCAGTCCAAGCGGCCAGAGAAGCAGCGAGGCGAATGCAATGCCAGAACAATCTGAAGCAGCTTGGTTTGTCGATGCACAATTATGAAAGTGCATTCAAAGCTTTTCCTGGAGGCGTTGGTCCTTTCGGTTGTTGCTGGGGAACTTGGCAAGTCGCCATTTTGCCTTTCATGGAACAGAGCAACTTGTCCACGATTTACCAAAATCATGGAGGGGCCGACTGGGGGCCAAGGTACGGCGCTGCAGTCAATAGACCAGTGGCAAGCTCACGAATTCCAACGCTGACTTGCCCAAGCGATACCCCCAACGCGCCCATTGGTTCGAGCGCTACGCTCGCTGCCATTACCAACCATAACTATGGCGTTAATTATGGCAACACCAGTTTCTTTCAGTCGACGCTCAATGGAATTCCTTTCCTAGGCGCTCCGTTCAATATGTATACAGGCTCAACCAGCGACGACGGTCCTGTCAACCTTGCTCAGGCTGTCACTTGGACACGTGTCTACGGAAAAAATGTAAGATTAGCTGCTATTACCGATGGTTTATCGTCAACGTTACTGGCGTCCGAAGTGCTTCAAGGCAGAGGTACAGACTTGCGGGGTTTTAGCTGGTGGGGAAATGCATCCGGCTTCGTGACGTATCTACCTCCCAACAGTACCTTGCCAGATGTGGTGACTGGCGGAAACTGCACGCCGTCGGTGTCGCCACTCATGCCTTGTGTTACCGCCAGTACTGCCACAAGACCTCGGATGATGGGGGCACGCAGTCTTCATACCGGCGGCATTGTGACTGCGTATTGTGACGGCCACATCAGTTTTGTTTCCAATAGCATCGATTACGCTATTTGGAATGCGTCCGGTACGGCAGCTGGGTCCGAAGTTTTTTCTATTGAATAGCTAAAAAACGTGCGGCACAGTGAAAATGTTGCCCTCCCTCTGGAGATCGTCCGGTTTAGGAACCTGCAAATTCATTGGTCGGGAGGGCGACGCTCCTGCGGAGCCATGAAGCAATAGCTCGGCAGGAGCCTCGCCCTCCCAAATTGCAAGCAAATACGAGACCTTAAATCGGACGTGCTCCAAAGGGAGGGCGACTGAACCTAATAACACACAGTCGGAGACCGTGACTTGGCCTAAAAGCTCAGTGGCCGAGTGATTTGCGTGAACCTGTGCAGTGAGTCTTGCTGTCGAAACCAATCGATCAAGCCTTCAGGTACCAGAGCAGTAGGTCCCCGCCATACTGTTTGCAAGTCGACAGATGGATCTAGCCCATGCACGATGAGCCGCAAGTTTCGGATCGCCGAACGGGTCAAGCAATCGTCGCATAACTGATTACTCATCAACCTCAAGTACTTCTCATTGGTCGAAATCGCGGACTCGCCGACATTGAGCACCCGGTCTCCAGGGGCAATGTCACGCCACGAAAAATGCGGTAGTTTCGAAGCCACGTTTGCCGTCGCGACGATCCGCTCCGGCGTGATCGACTCCAATAGATCGAATCTCTCGGTTACAAAATAGGTCTTCTGATATTCACTGATCAAATAATCGGTGGTGGCAAGTCGAAGCAAATCCGTATCCCGCGAAGGATCGATCAGCAACCTTGTGGGCTTTGGCGATTGGACGCTGAAAACCGTTTCGCCGGGTGACGAAAGAATTCCGGCACCAAACGCCCGCACTTGGCCTTGTTGCATCACCAAACCGAACTCGACAGTAAACCAATAGATGCGTTCAGCATAAAGCAATAGTTCATCGGCCTTTTTCTGGATCGCTTGGCGAGCTTCGTCGGAACTCGCTTGCTCGAGTCTTCGGTCCCGTTCATCGTAGATCAGGTTTCTCGCAATCCCATGATTGCGCATGACGTGTGCGACCACGGGAATCGTAAACGTTGCGACGTGCCCGGCGACGTCATGGCCAATATCCGGCTCCTGCAGATAGTCCTGCTCGATCGCCCGCATGAAGGTCGTCACTGGAAAAAAACGCTGGCTGTGGCAAGTAAAAAACAGTTCCGCTGGAATGATCATGCTGACAGTCGCCAGCTGCCAACTCGTCTGCTGATAGATCCTCGCATTGAGCGAGTAAAAATCGGGAATGACCGTGCCGCCAATTGCAAATAACGATTCGCCATCGAGATATTCTTGGCATGCATATCGATGTTTGGTTCTCTGCTGTTCTGCAATCAAACAGGCCCAACTCAAATGCTCTTCACGCGTATAACGCTCATAAACTTGTGCGTTGCGATAAGTTCCTAAATCGACCGTGTCATCGGACAGAGATCCCACCTGAAAAGGAATTCTATCGCGGGCTGCACGGAGATAAGCTTCGGCTTTTTCGATTGCAATCGGATAGGGGACATCTTGCCTAGCCAAGCACAACCCCAACTCTTGCATTCTCAAATCAAAAGGCGGGGCGGCCACTTCAGTCAGGTCGACGCCATGCCGGGCGGCGATGATCGACATTTGTGCTTCATCGAGATTCTTGCTCATGCTTGCCATTCGATCATCATGGCGACCGCTTCACCGCCGCCTAAACATAATGCCGCCACCCCGATAGAAAGCCCCCGTGTTTGTAATGCGTGCATCAGTGTAACCAACACGCGAGCCCCACTGCATCCAATGGGGTGCCCCAAGGCCACAGCACCTCCATGCACATTGAGTCGCTCTGGATCTACTGTCAGCTTGCGCATGCATGCGATGGTTTGCGAGGCAAACGCTTCATTGATTTCGAAAAGATCAATTTCCGAAATATTTCGATTGGTTTTGAGTAGCAGTTTCTCGATCGCACCCACAGGTGCCAAGAATAGATCTTGTGGCTTGCCAGCGTGGATGGCAGTCGCAACGATGCGAAAGGCCGACTGATTTGGCAAGGATTTTCGGACCGCTTCGTTTACGACGACCACTGCGGCAGCACCGTCGCTAAGCGTCGACGCATTGCCAGCCGTCACGGTGCCATCGGTATCGAATGCCGGTTTCAATTTCGCTAATTTCTCCAAGGAAGAATCGGCTCGGGGACCACCGTCCAACTCAACCAACAGACCACTTGCGGTGGGTGATGGGTTTGCGACCGGAACCGGAACGATTTCCGATACAAACGCTCCCGAACGTTGTGCTGCGACCGCCCGTTGATGGCTCTGCAGGGACCACTCGTCTTGGGTACGGCGATCGATTCCGTGTTCGCGAGCCACATTCTCCGCATATACCCCCATCAATGCCGAACCGTGTGGACATCGTAGCCCATCGGTTTCAATGGAGTCCAGGAGAGGTTGCTGTCCATACTTCCAGCCAGACCGGGAATTGCGAAGTAAGTGTGGGGCTTGGCTCATGCTTTCCATCCCACCGGCGACAGCAATAGCGCTATCCCCAGCCCTCAGCGCTCGATCTGCCAGCATAATTGCGTAGAGCCCTGAACCACAGACCTTTCCAACCGTCGCGCAACCGACGGTGTCGGGAATGCGTGCATGCAACGCAGCTTGCCTGGCCGGGGCTTGCCCAACACCCGACGTCAGAACCTCGCCCATGATGACTTCGTCGATTCGAGACGCGTCCACTTGGGCGGCTACCAAGGCAGCCTGAATTGCGTACCCGGCTAATTGAGGAGCGCTACAATGCGAAAGCTCACCCATAAATCGACCGATCGGAGTTCGAACTCCAGAAAGCAACCAAGCGTTTGACATTGCGACCAACCTATCCAACAGAAGTCTTACGACTTTAGTCACGAATCCCCGATACAATCGCTTCTCTAATCGAGGCGATTCCCATTGGCTATTGTAAGCATCAACCGGCAGGAGGCGTAGACTTGATTTGATAAGGCGAGCGGCAGTATTGTTTATACTGGGAGGGAGAGGCGCCTGCCGAACCAAAGCCAAGCTCGGCAGGAGCCTGGCTCTCCCATTGGAACCCTCGGCATAAAGCCGACGGCATGTGCTAAATTAGATTACCTTTTTTGCTTAGACACCATGGATGCACCTGACCCTTCGATTCTTTGGAAACCTAGCGAAACGGCAATCGCGGAAGCGAACATAACCCGGTTTGCAATTTTCTTTCGAACTTCCTTCTTGCCTTCGTTGGGGAAACGCTACGAAGACTTGCATGCGGCCAGCGTGCAGCATCCCGGAGATTTTTGGCAAGCCGTTTGGCAATTCTGCGAAGTCGTGGGCGATTCGGGTGAAGTACCTTTGATTGAGGGAAGCAGCATGTTGGATTGCAATTGGTTTCCTGGCGCTAGGCTCAACTACGCGGAAGCCATGCTCAAGCCGACCAAATTGAATGATGTAGGCTTTGCAGAATCGATCGCCCTGATAGCCAGGAATGAAGCGGGGGCTCGGACCGTTCTCACACGTAAGCAACTCCATGCGCAAGTCTGCCAAGTGGCAATTTTTTTGAAATCGCAAGGTGTTGGGCATGGCGATCGCGTGGTGGCGGTCATCCCTAATATTGCGGAAGCTGTCGTCGGACTCTTGGCGACCGCGGCGATCGGTGCCATCTGGTCGTCCTGTTCACCTGAGTTTGGAGAGGACGCGATCTGCGATCGCTTTGGACAAATCGAACCGAAGGTCATGTTGACTGCATCCGAATGCCAATACGGGGGCAAGACAATCAACCCCTTCGCCAAAGTTGCAAACACGCTTGCCCGACTGCCGACCGTCAAAACACTGTTGGTGGTGGGTGCACCCAACCTCGACACGTCCAACCGAGTTGGAGCTTCGGTGCAGCAATTTGTTTGGAGCGATATCTGCGAGAAATCCTTTGGAACGTTTCTTTTCGAACGCTTTGCGTTCGACCATCCACTGTGTATCGTCTATTCGTCCGGTACGACGGGAGTTCCAAAATGCATTGTGCATGGGGTCGGCGGGACTTTGCTGCAGCATGCAAAGGAACATTCGCTTCACTGCGATCTGAAGGTCGGCGATCGCCTTTTTTATTACACAACAACCGGTTGGATGATGTGGAACTGGTTACTGAGTGGACTCGCATCCGGTGCATCCATCGTTTTGGTTGACGGTTCGCCCTTTGCAAATGGGCCTAGTACTCTTTGGGAAATCGCGGAGGCGGAGGGCGTAACCCACTTTGGAGCCAGTCCGCGATACTACACGACCTTAGAAAAAGATGGATACGAACCGGCAATGAACTTCCCTCTCGATCGACTTCGATGTGTGATGTCGACTGGTTCTCCATTGTTGCCCGAATCGTTCGACTGGATCTATCAAACCATCAGCCCGACAATAAGTCTAGCTTCCATATCGGGTGGCACGGATATTCTGTCTTGCTTCGTGCTCGGCAATCCAACGCTACCTGTTGTCCGAGGCCAGATCCAATGCAAGGGGTTGGGCATGGATGTTCACGTGTTCAACGATCAAGGGGAGCCGGTCATTGGGGTTCCCGGTGAACTTGTTTGCGCATCTCCGTTCCCGAGCAGACCAGTTTCGTTTTGGAATGATCGGGACAGCAAAAAGTATAAGGCCGCGTATTTTGAGAGATTCGATGGAGTATGGTGCCACGGGGACTGGGCCCAGGAGCACGCCAATGGTGGATTCGTTATCTTCGGCCGTTCGGACGCAACCTTAAACCCCAGCGGAGTCCGGATTGGGACTGCGGAGATCTACCAACAGGTGGAAGCCTTTCCGGAAATCGCGGAGTGCCTTGCAACTGTCCTGCGACGCGACGGAGATGAGGAGATTGTCGTGTTTATCAAAATGAGGAGTGGTCAAACCCTGACTCAAGAACTCAGTTCAGCCATTCGAAAACGCCTCAAAGAAAGGTGTTCGCCGCGACACGTTCCGAAACATCTTGTGGCTGCGCCGGATTTGCCTCGAACGATTAGCGGCAAACTTTCGGAAATTGCTGTTCGAAATGCCATCAACGGAAGTGCCCTTGGCAATGCTGGTGCACTTGGCAATCCTGAGTGCTTGGAGTTTTTTACAAATTGGAGAGCGGCCTAGGATCGTGTGGCACGTCCCTAAGTTTACGAAGGGCGTGGTGAGCCGCTAGAAACATGTGCCAAAATAAGCATGTTTCGGGCCAAAGGCCCAACCATTTGCCTAGCCCAGGCCATCGGCCTGGTTGACACGCAAAGACGAGACTAGTCAGGACTGAAAGCTCGGCAGTTCACAAACAGACGGGCCTTCAGCCCTAACAAAATTGCGTTTTGCCGCGTCCCAGGCCGTTAGCCTGGGCTAGGCAAACTACCGGGACTTTGTCCCTAAACACAATAGCGCAACTTCAAGACTTTGACTTCGTTGGGACTCTGCCGCTCGCCTAAGACTGGCTGAGTTATTCCAATCGAACTGGCTTGAAAGGACATTGATAGCTTGGTCCAAGACAGGAATCGTCTAAGCCATGGCCGACGGCTTGTTGCTTGTACAGATTGAGATAAGGATTGTCGATCATCGGTGCAAGATTTTTGGGATGTATTTGCACCAGTTGAATGCGTCCATCTTCGTACAACACATTGGCTAAATTCTCGCCATGAACGGCTATTGTCAAATCATCGGAATGAATCGGCAACAGCGAGTCGCCCAGAATTGGAAAATGACTGCGGCCGTAGCTTGCTGTTTTATAAGCGCCGTCAACTACGTGGCCAAGATTAAAGGAATAGTTACCCCCTACCGTATTTTTCAAGCTTTCCTGTACGCTCGCAGGAGCGGTCAAGAACATTTCGATGTTAGGGACGTCCTGATCGCGGTCCAATTTCTTCACGCCTGGGCACCAGAGCCATTTTGGAGACTGGAGCAATCCATAATCTTTGAGTCGGATCGAATAAATGCCCGCAAATGAAAGTGGTCCGCTTTCCTCAATTCTCGGGACCCCATGCTCCGGATTCACTTGGGCAAATACAGAGATCATTTGCCCTAATTCACGCAGATTGGAAGCGCAGGAATTTCGGCGAGCGGCTTCGCGAGAATACAAAACACTCGGCAGCAGCATCGCAAGGATGATGATGCCAGCCGCTAAGGCGACGAGACTATCAAACCATGCTAGTCGCGAAGCCCGATCGCTTTCGAACATGGGTTGCGACATGCACACCTTCGAAGGGGTCACGCCGGAACGGCCAGTTTGAGTTTCTTGTTCGATGAATGCCATGGTCGAGGCGGTCAGACCAGCAGGCGGCACGATTGGGTCCGACAACTCGCGAACGGGTTCGAGCAAGTCTCTCAAGTCCTCGATTCGTTGTCGAAGGTCGGGATCGGCGAACGCCTGGGCTTCTATTCGCCACTGCTCTGCTTCAGGCAATGCAATCAGCAAGTACCCAAGGAGGGTTTCATCGGAGATTCTGCTATTGTGGCTCATCGAAGTTTGGTCAGGTGTGCGAACGAATCACATTACGGCATGCAGGAGGGGGGAGTCTCATTCATACGCATCCAAATCTGATTCAGTTTGCGTATTGCGGTAAAAACTCGACTTTTAACGGTTCCGAGCGGAATCTGCAAAATCTCGGCAATGTCGGAGTATTTCATTCCTTGGTAAAAAGCCAGCTGAATCAATTGCTGGGTTGGCTCATTGAGCTCTTGAACCGCGGCTCGCACTCTAGCACCGGTCTCATTAACGATCGCCTTTTCGTCAGGCGACGCGACTTTACCAGCCAAATGATTGATCATCGAATCCTCAGAGGCTCCATACGACATTTTCGCATCGAGACTAGCGGCTTGGTGGCGGCGATTGCGCCGCATGTAGTCAATCGCTTTATTGCTTGCAATAGCGTAAAGCCATGGCCGAAAACGTCGTCCCGGCTCAAACTGATCGATTCTCAAATGAACGCTCAAAAAAGTCGCTTGAAAGACATCTTCGGCTTGTTGCACATCGCCCAGAAACCTGCGTAGGAACGTGTATAATTCGCGTTCGTAACGGTGCACCAGTCGTTCGAAATCCTGCGAGTTCCTCGTCAGCAAATAAGCGCTCACGATTTCTTCGTCGGTTAGCTCTGGCGGTTGACAGCTTAGCCCGATCAAATCCATCTCGATCGGTGCTATGTCTAGTTGCGGCTTCATCGTTGTTCTCAATTTCCTGCGGCGACGACGAAAAAACGGGGTCGAAAGCGCAATAAAGTCGATTTGGGGCCAACAAGACGCCAAAACTTGCAAATCGACCATTCGACAAATTGTAGTCGAATGCCTGGACCGGAGTCAAAGTGTTGGTGGCAACAATCATGGAATCTTCAAATTTGATTGACAGCATTGGCTAGGGTGCTAGGCTCTGCGTCCTGGGTTTTCTTAGTGCACGGGAGGAGATTGCGAATGGATCGTGGATATCGCTGGGCCGCTTCAGGTGACGTAAACGCTTATTTTGGCTTGCTTTTGGACAATATTGCAGGCCTAGTCTTGATGGTTGGATTACTGGTCGGTGGGTTTGGAATCCCGGCAGACTTCGTTCTTAACCGGATGATTCCTGGAACCGCCATCGGCGTCCTCGTGGGTGATTTGCTTTACTTCGCAATGGCGCTGCAATTAGCCAAAAAAACCGGTCGCTCGGACGTGACAGCGATGCCACTAGGTCTAGACACTCCCAGTATCTTTGGCCTGTCCATTTTTGTGGTTGGAGCCGCGTACACGACTGCGTTGAAGTCGGGCTCATTGCCGGAGCAAGCGGCCACCTACGCATGGCACATTGGAATCTGCTGCATGATTTACGCAGGACTCTTCAAAGCAGTTTGTTCCTTTGGCGGCGCTTGGGTCCGCAAAGTCATTCCGCGGGCCGGCCTTTTTGGTTCCTTGGCGTCCATCGCCCTGGTGATTATCAGCTTCGTACCATTGGTCGACATCTTCCGTGAACCGATTGCCGGATTGGTTGCCCTGGCCATCGTGCTTACCAGCTTGGTTGGGCGGGTCCCGTTGCCATTCAAAATACCTGGCACTTTGGTCGCACTTATAGTTGGTGGCCTTATTCACTACATCCAATTGGTTGTATCCGGACAACCACTCGCCACCTTGGCGTCTTTAACGCCAGGTTTACCGCCCACGGAGTGGATGTCGGCATTGGGGTTTGAATGGTGGAACCAGATGGGTGCGGCTATCAATTACTTGCCCGTCGCTCTTCCATTTGCACTTTGCACGGTTGTGGGCGGGATCGATTGCGCGGAGTCAGCCAGCGCAGCGGGCGATGACTATCCAACATTTCAGATCTTGGGTGCAGAGGCCTTCGCAACCATTGTCGCAGGACTTTTCGGCGGTGTTACGCAAACGACCCCTTATATCGGTCATCCAGCTTACAAAATGATGGGCGGAAGATCCGCTTATGTGCTCGGGACTGCAATAACAGTGGGGGCTATAGGGTTACTCGGTGGTTTTAGTTATTTCTATATGCTGATCCCCAAGGCAGCCGTGTACCCCATTTTGATTTTTGTTGGTCTCGAAATTTCAGCGCAGAGTTTTTTGGCAACTCCCAAACGACACTATCCAGCCTTGGTCTTGGCTTGCGTTCCTGCTTTGGCTTTTTTGGCTTACCTTTATGCAGATCAACTTCTTGGTGGATTCGGTATCCAATCGCTGAATCAACAATCCGTGCTTCGGCCGGATCTCCAACAAGCCCTAGATGGTTTGGCCGCCAACGCGGCTGGTAATCAACAATTGACGGATCAGCTCAAGACGGTTGAAGATTCGTTCCGAATTCGCCCGGATCTGCTTTCGGATCTGCATACCGTTCACATTCTCAAGCAAGGGTTTATTCTAACCAGCTTGCTATGGGCCTCCATGTTGGCGATGGCGATTGACCGGCGGATGAACCAAGCCGCAATCTTCACTGCTTTGGCTGGCGTTTTCACTCTGTTTGGGTTGATACACTCCCCCCTTTCGAACAACGCTTTGTTTCTACCGATGGCTGTGCCCGGATTCTCCGAGGCGTGGCTCTTGCCTAAGGAAATGATGTCCACCATGCTGCAACTCGCCTGTGGCTACTTCGCAACCAGCGGCCTGTTTGTCGTGTGGGGACGCTATCTGGCAGCAACCGGTCAAACCCAAAGCGCACATGAGTAGGATGTGCTTGTCAATCGCTCTGGACTGAGCGGAAATCGACCACAACATGTTGGTCGTTTTTGCCTCAACGATTGTGAAGGCATTCTCGAACCCTTGAAAATGCTCCATTAAGAGTGATTCCTTTGCAAACAGCCTGTGAGGTGGCATGCCATTTGCTTTCAATATATTTCTGGGTAGTCGAGGCTATTTGCAGAGGAATCGAAGCCGTAGACAAGTAGTCCCTAAACGACTTTTAGTTCATTTTCTTTCAGGAAGGTAACGATCAAAATGGTGTGGACATTCTTTTCGATGGCACTTTTCCTAAGCCTTGGATTCGCGGCCTCCTTGACGCTGGGTGGATTCGTGTATGTTCTGCTCGCGTTGTTCATCATTGTCTCGTTTTTAAAGATCATCCAGGATCAATCGCCCTTGTCGGAGAGTTTTCACGGAAACACATCGCGATAGTATCAACGCTCGGTAGGGCCTTGTCGTCATGCGAGTATTTTCAAGAATTCTGCATTCCGTCATGTCGTTCGCCTCTCTCGTAGACAACATTGGCTCTTCCGACGATCATTGGGTCGAGCTGCCCTATGCGTTCGGTGTTCTTTCCCTCATATGGAAGACGGTGAAGCACGTATCGCATTCCATTAAGCCTTGCCCGTTTTTTGCAATCTGACTTGATGACGGTCCATGGTGCGTCCGTCGTATCGGTATGAAAAAACATCGCTTCCTTGGCCTTGGTGTAGTCGTCCCATTTGTCGAGCGAAGCCATATCAATCGGCGATAGTTTCCACTGTTTGAGTGGGTGGGATTCGCGTTCTTTGAATCGCCTCTTCTGTTCATTGCGGCTGACGGAGTACCAGAACTTGATGATGTGCGTGCCGCTTCGGACGAGGTTCCGTTCAAATTCAGGCGCTTGCCTCATGAATTCATTGAGTTCCTCCGAATTGCAAAACCCCATCACACGTTCAACACCCGCTCGGTTGTACCAGGAACGATCGAACAACACGATCTCACCCGCGGAAGTTGCTTTGGAAGTTGCTTTTTTTGCATTATTTCCGGCAGTGGATGAACTGGGTCGGTCAGGCATGGAATGGTCTGTCATTCGGTAAAGCTCATCTAGTAACTGAGGGGGAGAATTAGCGGAAATCGATTTTGCCGATCCCTGGAAATCCTCCCTTTACTATAGCTCGAGCAAACCGCAAAGGCTCGGGATGAGAGGAATTGCAATGGCAAGGTGGTTGCTTTTTGTGTATCATTGAGTAACCGCGCCGAGCTCAAATTCTCGGTATGCCCACCCTGTGAAACGGTTTAAATACTCCCGCCTATTCATTTCTATGCTCGGATTTATAGCCAACTTTGGCGCTCCCCTGGCTCTTTGCGCCGCATTCTTGTTGGCTTCAACGCAATCGTTGGCTCAAGAAAGTTCGGGGGTCGAGCCGGCTGAATTGGCTCGAAATACGCTCAGCAAGTACTGTTACGATTGTCATAGCGGGGACAAACCGGAAGGTGGGGTCCGAGTCGATTTTTTATCGACAGATGGGGAGCTTGCAGGTCACATTGAACTGGTCGACAAGATCATCTTGGCCTTAAAAGAACAGCAAATGCCGCCCGCCGATGCTGAGCAACCGGAGGTTGCGGATCGCGTGCAGGCAATTGAATGGATTGAACAGCGACTGCGCCAATTCGATTGCGGCAGCGCCAGTCGTCCAGGTCGAGTGACCATGCGTCGTTTGAATCGAACCGAGTACAACAATACCGTTCGAGATCTTACGGGATTGGACTTAAGACTGGCAGATGATTTCCCGTCAGACGATGTCGGAAATGGATTTGATAACATCGGCGATGTGTTGTCGTTGCCTCCGATCTTGCTGGAGAAGTATTTGTCGTCTGCCAAGCAGATCGCAGATGCGGTCATCAAGAACGGAGTCGCCACGAGTAAGGTGTTTCCTAGGCAACCCAACGATCCGAACAACCTCGATGAAGTCGTTGAAGTGGCTCGTGCGAACGCCCGCAATTTCGCAAGTCGAGCGTTTCGCAGACCGCTCGATAACGAAGAGTCGGAGCGGTTGTTCCAACTGATGCGGGCGGCTTGGGATGCGAATGCGACCAAAGAAGAGATTATGCAGACCATGATCACTGCGGTCTTGGCCTCCCCCCATTTCATTTACCGCGTTGAAGATGACGATCCCGAGGATTTTATTGACGGCATCCGACCGCTAAACGACTTTGAGATGGCTTCGCGGATGTCATACTTCCTCTGGAGCAGTATGCCAGATGAGCGATTGGTCGAATTGGCCGGCCAGGGAAAACTGCATACGGTCGAGCAATGGAACAATGAAGTGGACCGCATGTTGGCGGATCCCAAGTCCAAAGCGTTGGTAGAGAATTTTGCTGGGCAATGGTTGCAGTTGCGCGACCTGGAATCGCTATCCCCGGATCCGGTGAAGTTCGCGTCGTTTGATGCCAAATTGCGGCGGTCTATGCGGCGAGAAACAGAGTTGTTGTTCGCCAGCATCTTGAATGAGAATCGAAGTATACTTGAGCTGCTGAGCGCGGATTACACGTATGTTGATGAGCGGTTGGCCAAGCACTATGAAATGGAGGGTGTCAGCGGCGATGCATTTCAAAAGGTCGATCTAAAGGGCAAGCGACGCGGAATGTTGATGCATGGTAGCATTCTGTTGTTGACATCGAATCCGACGCGTACTTCGCCGGTGAAACGCGGAAAATGGGTCTTGGAAAACTTGCTCGCCGAGCCTCCGCCACCGCCTCCACCGAATGTGCCTGAATTAGGGGCCGCAGGCGAGACGCTTGGCACGTTACGGCAGCAGATGGAACAACATCGAACCAATCCGAATTGTGCCGTATGCCATGTAAAAATGGATGCGGTCGGCTTTGGCTTGGAAAATTTTGATGCAATTGGATCGTGGCGAGACGCAGATGGTCGTGAAAAAATAGATCCGTCTGGGATTCTGCCCGGAGGACGCACTTTCAATGGACCATTGGATTTAGTGCAGATTTTGGTCGAAGATAAGAAAGCTGAATTCAGTCGCTGCCTGTCCTCAAAAATGTTAACATACGCCTTGGGGCGTGGGCTGGGTGTGGCGGATCGCTGCACCGTCAGTTCCATCGTTAACCATTTGACGGAAGACAATTACCGATTTGCTACATTGATTAAATCGATTGTGACGAGCCCGCCATTCACCCACCAGGAATCAGGACGTTAAAGATGTCTAGTTTGTTGAATTCCAAGTTGTCTCGACGGACAGTTCTTCGCGGTTTAGGGGTTTCGCTCGCTCTGCCATGGTTGGAGGCGACCAGTACGGTGGTCAAAGCGGCAGCAGTCGGTTCCTCACCCACTCGTATGGCTTTTATTTTTGTCCCCAACGGCGTGGTGATGAACAATTGGGTACCAAAAACAGAGGGCTATGGTTTTCAGCTTCCGCCAATTTTGGAACCGCTTGCTGCAGTGCAAAATGAGCTGCTGGTGATTACAGGATTAACCCACGACAAAGGCCGCGAAAATGGTGATGGAGCAGGTGATCATGCTCGGAGCGCTTCGGTGTTCTTGACCGGAGCGCAACCACGAAAGACAGACGGCGAACACATTCGGTCGGGGGTTTCGGTCGATCAATTGGCGGCTCAGGCTGTCGGGCAGAAGACTCGCTTCTCATCGCTGGAGCTAGGTGTCGATCCAGGCCGCATGGCTGGTAATTGCGACTCGGGCTATAGCTGCGCTTACTCGTCCAACATTTCTTGGTCATCGGAGTCAACGCCTGTCGGCAAAGAGGTCAATCCGCGGTTGGTGTTCGAGCGACTGTTCGCTGGCGGCAAACCTAGCGAAATAGACAAAAGTCAACAACAACGAACAACCCTTCAGAAGAGTGTCCTCGATTTTATTGCGGATGATGCGAAGCGGTTGCAAACGAAACTCGGTCGCAACGACAATCGAAAGCTCGATGAGTACATGACCGGTGTGCGTGAAGTTGAACGGCGGTTAGGCACAAAGACAGCCAAGCCGTTGGATGTCGAGGTTGATTATGCCATTCCAGATGGTATTCCTGGGGACTATCAAGATCATATGCGAATGATGTGCGACTTGATGGTGCTCGCATTCCAAACCGATTCGACCCGTATAGCGACGATGATGTTTGCCAATGCTGGGGACAACAAGAACTATCGCAAGATCGGAGTTCCAGATGGCCACCACGATTTGTCACATCATGGTGACAACCCAGAGAAACTTGAAAAGATCAGTAAAATCAATCGGTTCCAGGTTGAGCAACTGAGTTATCTGTTGCAAAAAATGAAGTCGATTCGCGAGGGCGAACGCACCCTGCTGGACAACTCCATGGTGGTTTATGGAAGTGGGATCAGCGACGGCAATCGACACAACCACGACAACTTGCCGATCTTGCTAGCGGGCTCGGGTGGTGGATCGATTGAAACCGGGCGGCATCTCCGCTATGACCTCGAAACACCTGTTTGTAACTTGTTCATGTCGATGTTGGATCGCATGGGTGTCAATGCGCCGTTTATTGGTGACAGCACGGGCCGCCTGCCGGGATTGAGTTTGTAGATCAGTGTCGCCTTTCGCGGAATGTCGCCTTTCGCTCTGCGAAAGTGCGTTTGCGATACGCACTTTTGCGGAGCAAAAGGCGACAATAGCCTCGCTCGTCCACAGCGGGGTACTTGGTTTTCACTTGGAGATGATTTGTGCGTTATCACTGGATTCCCTCGATTTTGCTTTGCTGCTCTATGCAGTTCTCGGCCTTTGGGGCGGTACAGGTGCGGGATGTGCCGACGGACGAACTCATCAACCAACTTGAGGACAAAGGAGTGGAGCGCCGTCGCGATGCCGCTTATGAGTTGGTGCGTCGTGGTGATCATTCGGATTCGGTGATCTCTGCGTTGGGGAAGGCGACTGCGGACGAGGATAAGCAGGTTCGCGTGCAGTCGCTGACTGGCCTGGCTCGGGCCGGTAAGAAATCAGAGCCTGTGATTCCAGAGCTGTTGAAATGCCTTGGTAATCGCGACGCTCAAGTTCGCTATCGGGCTGCGGGCGCACTTGGATCGATTGGGACTTCCGCGATCGCGCCGCTTACGTCGCACTGGACGAGTGCTTCCAACGATTCCAAGATCGCCGTGGCGCAGGCTTTTGCGATGATTGGACCGGAGGCAAATTCAGCGATCCCTTTGATGACCGAAGGGCTCAATGGAAACGATGGTTTGCCTCGGTACGCGGCGGAAGCCTTAGCGGCGATAACGCCGCAGGACGAAGCCATGCTGTTGAAGATATCCGAGCATCCCGATGCGGCAGCGAGAAAGGTTGGTATTAGCGGGCTGGCTGCCCTTGGATCGCTAACGGAGACAGCCATGCAAAGACTGCAGGATGCGGCTAGCGATTCCGACCCAAAGATTCGTGAGATAGCCATTGTCGTTGTGGCCAAGTCGCGATTGCCAATTGCGACAAAATCCGTGTTGATCGAGTCAGCCTTAGTGGACTCGATCGCTTCGGTGAGAGCAGCCGCGATTGTGGCAATGCACAAAGCTTCGCTACCTGCGGAATCGTTCTCGCAGCGGCTGGCGACGCGTTTGCCAAGCGTTGACGTTGACGCCGCCAACGCTTTGGTGAGAGCGATCGGACTATTTGGACCAGGAGCACGGGGAACTCTGCCCTCGCTCGTGGAAGTGGCCAGTTTGAAAGGAATTGATCAGGAGCTTCTATCGCAAACTTTTGCGAGTTTTGGGGCTGAAGCGGTTCCTGATCTGTTGGCGGCGATTGAAAAGGTTCCGACATTGGAGCCTGTGTTCTCTAAGGCGCTTGGTTCGATCGGCGAGCCTGCCGTGGAATCGTTGACGCTAGGCACGTCAAGCAAGGTGGAACTGGTGCGCATGGCGGCAACGCGTGCGCTCGGCAGTGTGCGTCCGCTCAACAGAGCTTTGCTCCAAAAATTGGTCAGCGCGGTCGAGGATGAATCGGCTCAAGTTCGCGAGATAGCGTTAGCGTCTTTGATCGCTGCCCAGAGAGAAGCGGACTTTACCAAGGAGATTTTCCTTAAGGCAACCCAGGATGTTGAACCCAAAGTGCGCGCCGCGGCGTTGCAATCGCTACGCAGTTTCAAATTCACAGATGAGCAAATGCAGCAGGCCTTGGATCGAGGTCTAGTAGATGCATCGCCAGAGGTTCGCTCCAGTGCAATCATCGTATTAAGTGAATTGCCTAAGCTGCTGTCTTCTCGTTCCGATCAATTGGTTGAACTCGTCAAGGACGCCGATTTAGCCGTGCGGACGAGGGCAGCACAAACGCTCGGGAAACTGGATAAGAAGCAGGTTAATGAATCGGTTGTGAATGCGTGCGTAACTGCACTCCGCGATCAAGACCCTGCTGTCAGGATTGCTGCGACAGAATCGGTCAAGTCGTTGAGCATTTCCGACATGGTGGTCTTGGATGCTCTCGGCAGCAATCTAGCAGACGATTTGGAATTGTTGCGGCTGACATTGGAAACGATTTCGGGTTTTGGTGAAAAGGCGACTTCGTTAATTGCAACCATTTCGCAACTTGCTGGCCATGAAAAAGCCGACGTGCGAGTGGCTGCTATAAATGCTTTAGCCGCGATTGAGAAGACCACGGAATTGCTGACAGGTCGTTTAATGGAAGCGCTCGATGACAAGGAGTGGGAAGTGCGACGTACGGCTGGCGTTGCGTTGGGTAAACTGGGCCCGAACGCCAAGAACGCGGTGCCCAAGTTGTTTCGTTTGCTTAGCAGTGATGAGGATCGAGACTTTGCGAGCAGCGCTTTAAAAGAGATCAACACGGCGCCGGTGGAAGCGATTCCGCTGCTGATAGAAAAGCTCGAATCGGAAGAACGTCGGACCGCATTTTACGCGGTGTCGCTGCTAGGCAGGATCGGCCCGCCAGCCGCCGAAGCGCTTCCAAAACTGGAGGCGATGTTGGCGAAGCCAAGTGGAGAACCCGGCCGCTCCGAATTTCGAAAGAAGTTTTTGGTTGAGGCCATTGCAGCCATCAAGGGTGAATCAAAACCTAAATAAAGATCTCGCCATCGACGCTAGCAGCGTCGGCCACGGTACCCCACTTTCTTTTTCAATTCACGTCTTCTTTGATTTAACGTTTTCCATCCGCTCCAGTTTTTCCATGGCGATCCGAAGTGAAACTGGTAGTCCTGGACTAATCGGCGGATTCGGTTTGTTCTTTCTTGGATGCTTTTCACTCGCAACAGGATTCACTTTCGTGGATCGCGTTTTTGAGGCTTTCGTCGGCTTAGTCTTCGTTTTGCCTACCTTGGGCGCTGACATAGATTCCTTCGTCACTTTGACTGCAGCCGGCTTCGTTACGGATGGTTTTGGTTTCGAGTTCCTTTTGCCCATAGAATCTGTGCCCATAGAATCTGCAGGTGAAAGAGGCGAAACCAAATCGATTCCAAAAAGTGAACCGAGGTCTTCGTCCGCAATGGTCGAGTTATTGTTTTTGGACGATTTGGTGCTGGTTAAAGAATCGTTTAACTGGGAACTCGATACGACCTCAGACACAAGCTCGCTCTTTTCGACCCCGCGCAGCAAAAACAGGAGCTCTGGACTGGTGTCCAGTCGGTTCCCAATCCCAAACATGACAGCTGCTAAATGTTTGCACAAGGATGCTGAGTCGGGGCAACTGCATCGCATGCGGATTTCATTCGGCTGTGGAAACAGTCCGACTTTGGGGGCCGTCAAGCATTTCATAACGGAATCGCTCAATTTGCCGCGCAGCAAGTCCATGATGGAATGGATGGACTGAGCGCATTCGGATTTGATAGCGTTCCAGCGGTTAGCCGGTATTGTCGTAATGTCGATTTTAATGCGGTACAGGCTCGAACCGCTCACCATTGCTGTCACGCAACCCTTTTCGATTTGCAGATCGAGAATCGAACCATTCCTCGCATAGGTTCTTCCTCGGGGAAGTCGATTGGAATAGTCGCTGTAATTCTCGAGATTCTCACACCAGGCTTCACCCCAAAAAGTAACGGCCATTTTCCGAGTCGCAATATGGACTGGACTTGGAGACTTTCCTTTGGAATTCTTGTTTAGTTTTTCTAGTTCCTTTGCGGCCTGGGCTCTGCGTTTTGCAACAGGCACGTAAGGGGCCCAACCTCGACTCCATCCCATGGTCTTTTTCCCTTATTTTGGTTTCTAGGAAGAGGCCTTGTTGATATCCAACGCTACGAACTCCATCAGCTGTTCGTTGTTCATCTCAGTCAGGTTTACCTCTCCCTCTTCGCTAAACAATTCTTGACTGATCGCCTTCTTGTCTCTGATCATTTTATCAATCTTTTCTTCCAGGGTACCGCGACAGACGAATTTGTGCACTAAAACGTTTCGTTTTTGACCGATTCGAAAAGCTCGATCGGTAGCCTGGTCCTCCACTGCGGGATTCCACCAACGATCGAAGTGAACCACATGGCTAGCTTGAGTCAAGTTCAATCCGGTTCCTCCCGCTTTGACCGAAATCACGAAAAATGGCGGTCCCGTCTCTTCCTGAAACTCGGCCACCATTTTGCCTCGCGAACCGGCCGGAGTTTTTCCGGTCAAAACCAGGCCTGGGCGGCCAAAGTACTTTTCCAGAAAGGCGTGCAATGGCTGGCACATGGATTGAAATTGAGTGAACACCAATACTTTTTCCTGTTTCTCTACGATGGTTTCACAAATAGCTTGCAGCTCGACGACCTTTCCCGAATCCTGGTCCAGGAAATCGGCTTGTTTGAGATAGAGTGAGGGATGATTGCACAATTGCTTGAGCTGCATCATCAAGCCCAGAATTAGTCCTCGGCGCTGGATCCCGGTGGCTAAGTCGAGGGTATTCTCCAGTTCGAGAACAATTTTTTGATAGAGGGCCGTTTGTTTGGCCGAGAGCCCACAATCGACTCGCATCTCGGTCTTGTCTGGTAAATCGGGTGCGATTGACGGATCGGTCTTGAGCCGTCGCAGAATGTACGGACGGACCAATTTTCGAAGCGACGCGATTCCGCTCGCGTCATCGCGATTGAGAAACTTTTTGAACTGAGTTGCTGAGCCGAGCAATCCAGGCGAACAAAAATCGAACAAACTCCAAAGGTCGCCCAAATGGTTCTCGACTGGCGTTCCCGTCAATACAATTCGAGCACTCGCTTTGAGCTTCTTAATGGCTTTTGTCTGAGACGAGCCAGCGTTCTTGATGGCTTGCGCTTCATCCAAGACCAGCAGTCGCCATGGGACGTCTGCCAACCATGCGTCGCGGCGTGCCAGCCCGTAAGTGGTCGCAACCAGATCGAACTCGGCCAACTCTTGTGTTGGATTTTGAGCGATGCGTTTGAGTGTGGCGGCGTCGTGGTGTGAACGATGGGCGACAAACATCTTTAATCCGGGAGCGAAGCGTTCGATCTCGCGTTGCCAATTGTCGAGCAGGGAAGTTGGGGCAATCAACAGGCTTGGCAACGTCTGCGATCTGTTTTGAACGCTTTTGGACTGCTTACCAAGCGCAGTCGCCAGTGTGCCGAGAGACTTTCCAGCCGAGTTCAGTTTCGTTTGCAATAGTAGCGAGATAACCTGTATGGTCTTGCCTAAACCCATGTCGTCAGCCAAACAGGCACCGAGTCCCAACTGCGTGGTGAACCATAGCCACCGGACACCGTCCGCTTGGTAGTGGCGAAGTTTAGCATTCAAGCCTTGCTGGGGATCGATTTGAACTGCCCCGCTCGGGTCACGCAGGGTGTCCAGTATCTCATGTAGCCAATCACCCGCTTCGACGTGGGACCACTGTCGAACTTGGTCATCGACAAACGCGTCGCCGATCGAAACCCCGGATAGCAATCGCAAGCCTTCGAGGAATCCAATCCCTGAGGCATGTTGGCTCCGGAGCTTTTCCCATTGTTTCAACGCGGAATTGAGGCGCTCTTCATCGACTTGTACCCATTGCCCACGCAGCAAAGTCATGCCTTCGCGGGCCGCCATCAATTGCTTAAGTTCGTCTTCGGTGAGAGGTTCACCTTGAAATGCGATTCGGACGTTGAAATCCAGTGCTTCCGCCATGCCGATTCCGGATTTCTTTTTGTCGCCTATCCGAACTTGAATGCTCGGTCTGGGCGGGCGAGAAGCGTTCCACCAATTTGGAACGCGAACAATGACGCCGGACTGTTCCATCAGTGGCACCGAGGACAAAAACTGAAAGGCTTGTTGGATCGACCAGGCCTGCGGCGAAAACAAGTCTCGGGACTCAAGAAGATCGCGTATGAGTTCGCTTTTTTCAGAAGCCCTTTGCACTGGTTCGAGCAAGAGGTTGAGTCGACCGGTATCGCGATCCGCAATCGATTGCTTGAGCGCATCCGCCAACGGGACATGTCTTATTGTTCCAGTATTCGAGCGACCATCGGTATACGTGGCCAGGAATGCAAAGGGAAGATCCGGATTCCGTTTATTCTCGGCCAAATGAAAGGTCACTCGCCCTACGAGATTCCAGGCCTCGTTTAGTTGGTGCAAATAATTGGCTAGGTCCTTGTCGTCGGAGTTCTTGACCGCATGATGCGTGTGCACATCGAGATCGTTCCAAATTCGCGTTAGCGATGGGACGTTGAGATACTCGATTCCTCGAATGGCAGGCGAAGCATCGATGCGTTCTTGAAGTTCGTCCGTTGAAGGGGGCTGAGGACTGGACCACTGTTTCGAGTCTTGCGAACCGCTCCGACAAAGGGCCTGAAAATAGCCTTCTGCGAATCGACGCCAAAACTCAAGCGGTGCATTCAGTCCTACTTGAAATTGCATGGAAGCCAGCAACGTCAATCCATTGGACGCGGACTTATCGAAGGCGTCGAGCAGGAGCCGTGATAAGGCTGGTTCAATCGGTTTGACGAGTTCGTCGTCGGTCATTTCCAGAAACAAACGCCCCTGTGGTGAAACACTGGCAGTGATCGATCGATCCATCGATGTGTTCATTGATTGCGTTCATTTAAGGGGACAGTGCGGTCACGGACAGTGCGGTCACGTCGCTGACAATTGCATTTGGTCGGCCAGACTCCGAGCCAAACTCATGGCCGTCAATGCAAACACAAGGAAACAATATAGAATTGCAGCCTTTCGATATCCGGTCGTATCGTTTTTCTGAACGAAGAGTTGGCCTACGCTTACGATGAGAATCAATACCAGCATACTCTCGTTCGTAAAGTACCATGCGACAGCCACGCAAACAATGCACGCCATTTTTTCGATTCGCGACATGGCCTGCATCGCTCGACCGCCATCCAGGCTGCCGAACGGCAACAGGTTGAACAGATTGATCCAAGCACCGACGCCAGCGATGGCCGCAAAGATCGGTAACGACGTAACCTGCCACAAACCGAGCGATACGAGTGCCGCTCCTAAGCCGTAGATCGGACCAGCAAGCCCAATATCCGCATTCTCACGAGCATTCACAACGTTTTGTTTCATTCGGATGAGTGCTCCCAGGCCGGGAATAAACATAGGTGCGCCCGTGCGAAATCCATATCGCCGTAACTCGATCATGTGCCCCATCTCATGGACGTAGATCGACAACACCAGCCCCAACGCAAATTTCCAGCCCCAAATGGTCCAATACACCCCTAGCGAGGCGAGCATCGTGAACAACGTCGAGCTCTTTGTAAGTCCTGCCAAAAGGATCTTGGATTTCCAAACGAGCAAGCCAAACGCACCCACACTTGCAATGACACTCGCACTCTTCCTTGTGTTCGTGTTGCCCCTGGACATGTCCCGCCTGGAAAGGTCGCCATTGGTCGTCTTGGGCTTCACTACCGAGTTGGGCAATTGGAGCCCAAGCTTCGTTACCTTGTCCGCAATGATTGCGAACTGCTTGGAATTTCTAGGCATCAATTCCAAGGCGTCACGCCATTTTTGAAGCGACTCGGTGATGTCTCCTGCTGCTTCCGCTTCGGTGGCCTCGCGCGCCAAGGATTGCAGAGCTTCTTTGTGAATCAGACGATTGCAACTTGGACAAGCCAACATCGACGGGGCAAGCTGGATGCCGCAACCCTCGCAGGAAGTGACAGAACGAAGCGGTCCACTCAAGGTTGCACTCGAAGTTCAAGATTGGAGTCACTTGCCGCATGGTCGCCCGTTGCTCCCAATTGATAAGGACCGGTGATCGGCAATGGCCGGAACGCCGTGAACTTCCAAGCTTCCCATAAGGCAAAGGCCATGATAAGGAATCCGATGGGACTTTGGATTCCCATCAAGATGGGGGCCGCAAGCGAAATAACGCAAACAACGATCGTGAACAATACAGCTGAGATCACAAAGCCGAAAACGGTGGGTTCCTTTCGTATTCCACCGACGGCGTTGGCCACGGCAGACTCTTGAGCGGCATCTTGGCCATCCACCATTTCTATACTCTCGGTTTTGTCAGGCTCTTGGTCGCCTAACACGGGAGCCGACTTTACTTCGTCCTGTTCGGCTTTTTCAACCGACTGAATCAATGATGTCACAATGTCCGGAATGTAGTTTGCGGAAATGCAGGAGTAGGTGATAGCTACCGCAAGTAACTGATACGCGATGCCACCGCGCCCAGATACCCGATGGATGGTTTTGCCCACCATGTATCCGACGAGAATAGCGACAAGTCCAATCTCAAGGTTCAACGCGACTCGAATTCCATACCATAACAGAGCACCCACCAATCCAGCAATCGTGCCTGCGATGGTGGCTTTTGCAAAAGCCAATATCCTGTTTTTCTTGGGCGGCTCCTTGATGGCGGAACAGCAGCGTTCGCATAAAACTTGATCGCCTAAAGCAAAATAAGAAGACGAAATCGGTTGTTTGCAAACCATGCAATCCAGTGATGTCGGAAGAGCCGTATCCGTTAGTGGCTCATTGGTATCAAACTGCAACGGTTCATTCTGGGCGGAGGGATCCATAGTCGTTATCAAGCAGAACGTTAATAGGTGGAATTCGAAGGACGCTGCAGAAACATCAAGTCGAGGCGTGTTGACCGGAGATCTTCTATTGCAAGAATCAAGAGCGACCACTGTAGGGCAGCTACTATAACATAAGTGCATTCCATTTGGTACAACCGAAACTTCCGCAGGGTAAACCTGCGGGATTCATTGTGCCACGCGGCTTGAGTGGTGGCGTTCAGCGAGAAGTGTCAAAAATTCCAATATTAACGCTTTCCTTCTGTAAGCATGGTGTGTATACTGTGTATATGACAATGCACAGTTGGATTACGATTTCGCTTGGCGACCCTCGCCCGCTGTACCTGCAAGTGATCGAGCAGGTCAAGCGGCGCGTGGCGGTTGGCGATTTGCCTCCTGGCACCGAACTTCCCTCTATTCGCGAGTTGGCGGCTGGTCTCAAGATCAGCGTCATCACGATCAAGCGTGCCTATCTGGAGCTAGAGCGGGACGGAGTGATTGCTACGCGGCAAGGCAAAGGGTCGGTCGTTGCGGATCGACCTGGCTTGCAAGCTTCAATTCAGGAAGGCGAATTGCGCGAACACTTGAAGCATGCGGTAAGCCTTGGTCTGTTGCTGGGGAAGTCCAAAACCGAAATGCAAAGGCGAATCGCCGAGGTCTATGAACAGTCTCAAAAAGGTGGCAAATGACAACTGAACTTGATAGTTCGACAGGCACGGAACTCGCCGCGTCGATGATCGATGTGAGCAAATCGTACAAGCACTTTAAGCTTAGAAATATCCATTTTTCGGTGCAGCGCGGTACGGTTGCTGGCTTGATCGGTCCAAATGGGGCCGGCAAATCAACGATCATGCGAATCTTGATGGGATTGGTCCAACCCGATAGCGGAACGGTTACCGCACTTGGCAAGTCGATCTCGTCTAGCGAAGCTGCCGCGAAACAGGATATCGGCTACTTTTCAGATGACATGCGACTCTACAAACCCGAATCGATTGGCTGGCATATTCAGTTTGTTCGCTCGCTCTATCCCATGTGGGACGAAGCGTATGCGACCCAATTGCTGGATCGCTTTGGCTTGATTTCCCAGCAAAGCGTCAAGGGGCTATCGCATGGACAACGTGTCAAAGCCATGTTGCTGTTAATCCTCGCTCGTCGGCCCAAGTTACTCATCCTCGACGAACCAACCAACGGCCTTGATCCCGTTGCCAAGCAGGAGATCCTAACGGAACTGATGCGAGTGGTTGAGGACGATAGCCGTACGATTCTTTATTCTTCGCACAACACTCAGGACGTTGAACAAATCAGCGATTCCATTACCTTTATCGATCGGGGTCGGGTGATTGCATCGAGCAATCGGGATGAGTTCCTCGATACGTGGAAGCGCATCAAACTGCATGCACCTGAGGCATGGAAAGCCCCTAACGTTGAGGGGTTAAGGCTTGAGTCATGTCACCGCAATCTGCACGTGCTGTCGTTCAGCCAATTCCGCGACCAAGTGCCAACTCAGTTGCACGAACCAGGAGTGGTCATCGAAGCCGTTGAGTCGATGACGCTCGAGGAAATTTTCGTCAGTTCTGTTATGCGTGGGCGCGAGGGGAGTCCGTCATGAATCTAAAGGCCATTCGAATTCTATTCTTGAAAGATCTGTTTCTCAGCCGTCGTCATTTGTTCGCGTACTTCGTCGGAGGCTTGGCCGCCTCAGCCCTTGCATGCACCCCCAACGCAACACTTGCATTTGTCGGTTTCATCCTTGTGATAACCGTAGCCATCGCAGCCGGGATTCACTTGATCGGCACACTCATGCTCGCAGAGACGACGGACCAGACCAGGCTGTTTGTGATGAGCTTGCCGATCAGCCTCCTCGACTATTCGATCGGCAAGATCTCTGTCGTCCTGACAACCTACCTGATTCCTTGGACTGCCATGTTCACGTGCTTGATCATGGCGACTTTTGTGATGGGCAAGCAGGGCAACGTGGCGGTTTTGCCTGCGATCTTCCTGTACTTGCTGTGCGCTTTCATGTTGCAATTAGTGACGGCCGTGGTTTCCGAATCGGTTGGATGGACGATTTGCGTGATGGTTGGATGCAACGTAGGCATGAATGTTTTCTTGATGCAGCTGTTCGCAAACGCAGAAGTAGTGGAGGTCGTCAAAAGCGATGTTCTATCCTGGCCAAGCATTGTTTTGCAGATTATTGGCGTGGAACTGCTGATCATCACCGTGGCGCTCGCGACAGCTTTCCTGTTTCAAACCCGAAAGCGGGATTTGATTTAGATGTCCGTCAGCATCGACGAAATAGCTACTGGAATGGACGGGTCATTAAGTAAGTCATCGGTGGAGCCCGCCTCGGTGGTGCGCGGGATGCAGTCACAACGCATCTACTACCTGGACAATTTGCGGGCTTTGGCGATGCTGCTCGGCGTATTCCTACACTCGGCACTTGCGTATGCGCAGCCAGCCCAAACCGTGTGGCTAGCCACCGACTCCAGAGCAAGCGTTCCTCTAGATGCAAGCATTTGGTTCATCCACTTGTTCCGTATGGGGCTCTTCTTTTTGCTTTCTGGCTACTTTGCGAAGCTGGTCATTGAGCGAAAGGGCCTGCGGCACTTTATGTGGAATCGCTTCCTGCGTATCGTGGTTCCATTCGTCTTATTTTATCCCTTTCTCTTGGCAGCCATGACCATTGTCATCGTTTTCTCTTTGGCGTATCTGGTAGAGCCGCGGGGCTTGATGGAATTCATCGCGGCGGCAGTCAAGGACAGTTCTGGAGCCCAAAAAAGTCAACCACTGACGACAATGCATCTTTGGTTTCTCTATTATCTGATGGCCTTCTCGGCGATCGGAGCACTGTTGCGCAACGTGAAGCAACTGAAATTGGAAAAATCGTTTCGGCATTCAAAATGGCTATTTCTTTGTCCGTTGATTTTGATACCGGGGGCGTTGGCCGCAGGGGCTCCGATGCCTGCACCGGAGTCATTCATTCCGCAGTGGTGGCCGTTCGCCTTCTATGGCCTGTTTTACGTGGCTGGCTGGCAATTGTTTGGGCGAGAGCAATTCCTTGATTCTTGGCGTCCGTATGTCTGGCATGTGGCGGCGATATGCATGCTGATGTTTGTGCCGTACTACATGCTGATGCCGGTGCTGGACTTGAGTACTCTCGTGGCTGGGTCGTCGTCACAGGTTTTTTGGATACGCTTTGTTGAAGCATGTCTAACAGCGTACTTGTCGGTGTTGCTTACGATCACGTCATTGCTCCTAGGGCAACGCTATTTGGCTGGCAAGAGTCCCTTTCTAAGTTTTGTCGCCGACTCTTCTTACTGGGTGTATCTCCTTCATCTGCCGATAGTGCTCTTCTTACAGACGCTACTGGTACCACTGGCTTTGCCGTGGTGGTTTAAGTTCAGTGTTGTTTTAGTAGGCACTGTGATTCCGTGCATGACCACCTATTTAGTATTCGTTCGGTATACGCCACTCGGCTGGTTGTTGCATGGAAAACGCTCATTTCCTTAGGCTGTTGGTTCCGGATCCATTGGTCCCCGTGGCGGATGCTGCTAGCATCCGAACCGACGCTAGCATGGTCGGCCACGATTAGCGTCAGTCACGATTAGCGTCAGTCGCGACACTTTTCGGAGTGGCGGATGGGGAGTCGAATTGGTTGATTTTGCACCAAAGCGGATGTTTATCCATTCCATAACTTCACTTTGCAATTCTATCGTGCGAATGACATCAAAAACATTTGCAGTTTTATTACCCGTGCAAATGGCGGGTTTGAATGACTCGTTCACCGTTGTGAATGCTTTCTAGGTGTGAGTTGCCGCGGAAAGTCTTCCTAGACTGAATTTTCCTTGACGGTCAACTTTTCGCGTTACTTGGTATGCCAAATGCAATGCACGGTGCAAGAGAAACGGTCGTTAGTGGGTCGTTCTAACCGCCATGAAATTTCTAAGTTAGTTCGAGTATACTTATGAAGGTGAGAGTTATGAAAAAATTTTGGATTTGTACAATAGTGGCAACCTCCTTGACAGGATTGTCAGCTGACTTTGCAAGCGCACAGAATCCAATTGAACGAAGACTGGATAGAAATGTGCGACAAGCGGATCGTCAAGCACAACGGCTTGGTAACAGGTCGAGCTTCTACACGGACAGTACCTGGAAGCAAATCACTCCTTGGATAAGCAAATACGAATTGCGACCAGTTCAACGAGCCGCCAATGCCGCCAATGCCGCCAATGCTGCTGCAAACGTTGCTGGCAATGTTGCCGCCAATGCAGCTGCGAACGCTCGCTTCGGCTATTCCAATCCAGATGCCGCTAGCGCTCAATCCGGATGGTTTTATGATTATTATTCGGTCCCCTATTCCAACTTCACCCTCGGATCGGGTACCAACAGCGTTTATTCTTCGGCGCGCGTTTTTAACGACTCCAACAACGATGGTGTGTATGACGAGTTCTACACGTATCGCGACACCGACAATAAAGGTCGATTCGACGAGTACGATCAGTACGAATTTGCCGAAACCAAAAAAGATCGTGATACATCGGAACGTCACGATGGCTTGTATGACGCACATCGGCATACTGTTAGCGGAAAAATCGAAGCAGCTAAAACTTCCAAAGTGAACGGGACCATGCACACCGTGGTTCGTGTTAAGGGAGAGAACGAGTTGATGATGCTTGTCGATCTGGGCCCTACGTCCGCGTTAACCACCGCGAAGGCTGAAGTTGGTCAAGACATTACCGCTTCTGGTCCGGTCATGCAGATTGGTGACAAAGAAGTGATGTTGGCCGAAACGGCTCAGATTTCTAGCAAAGAAGTGGTTATCGCTCGAAGCGCTCCAAAAATCACCGGAGTGGTTCTAGATACGACTTCGGCGGAAGTGCAGAAGGGTTCGCACGCGATGATTGTCGTTAAGTCCGATAATGGCAACCAACTCATCGATTTGGGCAATGCTGACCAACTTGATGTCAAGCTTGCTCCGCAAACGCAAATCGTCGTGTGGGGAGTGCCGGTTCGAATGCGAGATCATAGTGTGATCCTGGCAGACAAAATCGAATTGAACGGCAAAACTTACAACATCAAACGTTGGTAATCTGTCCCGCGTAGCGAGCTAGCTGTGATCGTCCAGAAGCCCTCTTTTCCAAAAGAGGGTTTCTGCGTTGGTTCCCTAGCGAAAACCACGAATGGCAAGGACTATTTCGCAATCAATCGCAAACGAGGTGGAGGAGCTGGTGGGGCAGCAATCTCAATCCTTTGCTCGGCCTTGCGTGGCCGATTTTTTAATACCCCTATGGCCACCACAGTGTACTTTCCTACTTGAACATTGGGGAATCGAAACATTCCGCGAGCGTCGGTGGTGGTTCGCTGGACGATGGCCCCCTTTTCGTCTTGAAGTGTCACTTTTGCATTGGTCAGTTGGTTGTCCGAATAGACAACGGACCCCGTGAGTTCCTGCACAGCGAGTTTGAGTCGGTCTTGCCACTCTTGCTCAGAGATGATCGAGAGAACAGTTTTTGCGGTTTCGCTTTGATTACCTACTCGATCGGTTGCGCGGACCATCAAGGTAGATCTGCCAGGCAATTGGTCTTTGGTTGGAAGCGTAATGGTCCATGAGCCATCCGATTGTCGGTCGCATCCTTTCGGTATGCCTGTGGCTTCTATAAACTTGCCAATCCCCTTTGAATCCACTAAGACCTCGACTTTTTCAATTCCACTTAGTTTGGCGTCGTCAACCCCAATACGTATCTCCAAATCGACGCCCTGTGCGAACGTAGTCCCCGGCATAATCTCGACACCGGAGATCGTGGGTGCGTCGGAGTCGGCAATCATCTCGATCGGATTGCTCCAAACGATTTCGCCGCCCGACGACAATTTGGCCAATAAATTGATACGTTCATTCTTAAGCGTGGGTGGTGCCAGTTCGACAACAATATCACTCACTTTGGCTGTCATCGAAATAAGTCCGTTCACAACCGCATTGATCATTAATTCGACTTGGCGATCCGCCGCGAACTTCAAAGTCGTTTCGTTTGCAAACTCGCGATCTCGATCCAGATCCCAACCCACTTCGACATAATCACGTTTGGTTTCAAACGACCCAGGAATCGCGTCGATTTTCAAATGGACGGTCTGGGACTTGTCTTTCGGGCCGATGCTAAGTCCCGCGATCGGGTCAACGATCTCAATCCTCTGAAAATCCGACGCGACGGGTATATCCGTAAGGGTTCGCCAACAAGGAACTTTGATAACGAATGCCCGAGGAAAACCATCTATATCCAATTCAACAGTCAACTCTCGGGGCCCCACTGACGGAACTTGGCAATACAGCAAAGCGGTTTCGCTATCCAGAACCGTTCCTTCGAGCCTCATCTCCGTTCCACGAGGCAGTGGTTCCACGATGCGTCCTAGTACAGCCACGCCATTAGGTGGTAACGAATCGGACTGAGTCGATTTAAGCCGAATATCGACGCGTTCGGAAATGGCATCAAAGCTGACTGTGGGCTCGACATAACTTCGTGGATGACGAACGCGGGTATCGATGCGACGCCAAAACTTCTGGTTGGTTGTCTTGTCGGTGAACACTACGACGGTACCGTGTTCGGTCGCAATGGGTTTGGCGGGCAGGTCCTTTGGCGGAGGGTTGGCCGTCGCGTCCATGCGATCCATCCAGGGTTGAAACGGAAGCCAGACCGTGTCGGATTTTGCCACCAACGTCAACTCGGGGACAGTGGCGATCAACCTGGTTTCTCCGAGAAGATTCGCGATCTCTTGGGAAGCTACGGACGTTAAAAACCCCTCCGGGAGGGTGATGTCTCTACGTTCCATCAAAGCCAGCAACTCAACGGAAAGAACGCGGGACTTTCCGCTATCATTTCGCAAACCGAAACGAAAGTCGGTTGGGCGATTTGGCCAGGGATAAAGAACAATGCCTTCGTGCGTGGGTGCCCAACTGCTTGGTGCTCCTTCGGCCAACAACTGGAGCTTTTCGGACTCCGGCAACTGGATGATTATCTCGTGTCGAACGTACTCGTCGTCTCCCACTAATTTCCAAACCAACTTGGTCTCTGAAGGGCCAAGTCCAATGCGGCTTACCTTGAATGGGAGCGCTACTTCTTGGCCTGCGGCCAGCCCCATCGTCGGGGCGATCATGGCTGCCAACGGATCCAAAGGATAAACCATCGCGGACTGCAACGAACTCAGCCTTTTGCGGGCTTCTGCTACGTTGCTTGTGCCATCCCGCAAAATTGCTCCCGTAGCCATTGCGCCAATCAACTGTTGTTCTGCTTTGCGACGGGCATCCTCAATCGTATTCGGGAGAGAGCGAACCGGATAGAATTGAACGCCCGATGGACCTTGTAACTCCAGTAGGTCGGTATCGAAATCGACAAGAACCCAGGCTTTGTTGATCGATTTCCCAACGTTTTTGAAAACGATTTCTCCAGCGGATTGCGGTTCCGCTGTGAGCGAAACGGACGCTGTACCGCGAACATTGAGTCGAGATACTTGCCGCGGAAAGACTTGCTGTGCGCCATTCAATGCATTCGCCGCCAGGGACATGCGTTCCGTAGCAATGCGTAAAAATGGAACCTCTTGCGGCAACGCATCTTGAAAACACTTCTGGGTAATTCTCAGCTTGCTTTGTACGCACTGCAATAATTCGATTCGCCAAAGTTTTTCTTCCAAAGATTTGCCGTTGAAATCGTGAGAGTCCATCGGTGAGAGCATACGAAGCGACTGGTCAGCAAGGCGTAACCGATTCAATTGGGAAGACATAGTAGTGTTTGTTGACGCACCATCGATCTCCTCGACCGAAACTCGGATTCGATCAGCCAGACCACGGTAGAAGCCATCGATAGCGACGGCAGTTTGGCTCGCTGTGGTGTCCATTTCCGGTTGATTGTTCTGGCCGAGCTCATTCGTTTGCAGCGACGAATCCAAACTCATTCCTGCGATTCGTGCTGCCATGATTTCGAATCGAATCTGTTCGCGATGGACCTGGCCCTCCACTAGGCTAGGCGAAAGACTGGGAAGCCTTGAATCGATATCGATAACGGGTTCCGCTGGTGTCGTTGTCGCAATCGGAAGCAACTTTAGGCGACTTCGAAGCGGGCTTCGAACGAGCGAAGTGGCCAACAAAGAGTCAACAATCCAGTTGGCTGAAACGTTTTGCGTTGAACTACCTTCAAGCAATCCATTGGTCTCATCGACCCAGTGGCTTTGCACACGTTTGACCGAAGACTCGAGTAAGCGATGGCAACGAACCACTTCACTAAGAGCACACTCTTCTCTCTTTTGTAGCAACTCACATAAGTCGGCTAAGCTGACAAGTGATTTCACGATATCCTCGGCCAACAGATGATTTCCAAGCCGACTAACGGCAATCTCGCGCCATCGGAG
>JANMLD010000411.1:0-22813 GCA_031372345.1 Pirellula sp. | reverse complement strand
TCAGGGAGCACCCAATGATCGAAAACTAGGCTTGGCCCAACCAATCCAGACCAGAAGCTAGCCCGAAAAACAAAAAAATCACTCGCGGGCTTCGCTGAAAATCCAAATATCGAATACCTTCACAGCCTATCCGCGAAAGTGTGCTTTTGCGAAGCAAGAGTCGACACATTGCGTTGTAGTATTAGTTCCTGCTCAGCGAGGTATCGCTTTCGTTTAACCGCGTGCCCAGCGGGCCGCGCTGTCTGTTTTGCTTCGGTAGATGAACCGTGAAACGCGGGGCGATGCCCACGCGGTTAAACGACGAGGTGCGGCAAACCTCGCTACAGTGGATCCTGTGCAAACTTTGCAATTTCCAGAAACAGTCGCTCAAGTTCCTGATAGTATTCATCCTCAGGCATGTCTTTTTTCCGAGCACGGAGCATTTCAATCTTGTCTGCGATTGAATCCGATTGAATTCGCTGTTCGTTGGTCCTCAGGTCGGGCTTGCCGAAGCTGGAAACAAGAACGCGGCTTGCAAAGGGTCCATCCAGCTTCAAACCGTTTGCCGGTGCCTTAACCGGTCGTGCTCCGCGGTAGAACGCTGCTGGCGTTCCGCGACCGTCGCCGTTATCATCCAACAACGCTTGTTCCGAGGCTAGTCGTCCCTCATTTTCATAAAACTGAGCGACTCGATTCGATGCTGCAAGGAATGCTTCAAGGATGGATACGCAATCGTCGTGATCCAGATCTGTCGAAGGGTCAGTAATCGTCTGCGACAAAAACTCTCCAAATCGAGCGAAGTTCTGTTCCGCACCACTTTTGGTCGCGGTGATCACAACGCGGTTAGGTCCTGAAAGGGCATTGATAAAGGGGCCGCTACTCGAGGCGCAATCCACGATCAGCCACTTGGCTTTTACCGGTGCAATGGCTTTTGCAATGGCTTCTGCCGAGATGTCGGGTCCCTTCAAATTGAAATTGCTCGAAACGCGATCGTGAGTACCGTGTCCAATAAGAACCAACCACCGCTCCGGAAGGACATCCTCGTCCTTAATTTCCGGGCTGGGAGTAGAAATCCAATCAAGGATCTGTTGTCGGTGGTCTTTTTCCTCTTTCTTCGTAACGTCGGTTCCGTCGATCAACCTGACATCATCGGACGGAAACGCCGAACGCCAACGTTCTGCTGATTCGCGAAACGCTTTTCCGAATTCCTCTTCGCCCGCTGCGCCGACGACCACGAGCAGCGATCGACGGAATGGTTTCTGCTGCATCTCTCGCGGACTCGCTTGAGGGCTCGCTTGCGGGCTTCCGAATAGAAGTCTCGTATCCGTAGCGGCAATGGAAACGACCAAACTCAAAAACAACAACTTATGCCATGCCATAGCGACGTCTGAGCCCCCATTCGAAACAAATACAGGCGAGCGCGGTTATCAGCACCCAACTTTGGTGCCACAAGGGATAGATCTTGGTCTCGGTAACTGGAACGCGAGTAGACGGCACATTCGAAACGAAGGATTCCAAATCGTTCCAGTTCACCATGGAGCCACCTGTTTCGTCTGCGATACTCTGTAGTCCTTGTAGGTTTTCCCCTAACGACTGAAATTCGGACGCAGAGGGTTGGTAAACCCAGCCCAGTTGAGCCGTCCCAAGTTTACTTCCGTCGGGAGAATTGACTTCTGCTGTTGCCGAATAAACTCCTTCTTCTTCGGCTACAAAAATGCTGTCGTATTGACCTGCCGTCTTGGGTGACGCCTCAGCATCGGCCACGATCGTTTTCCCGTTGGGAGATGTGACTGAAATCTTGACAACTGCATTATCCACCGACTTAAAATCCGTTCCCTTAACGTGAACCAGGATGTTGGCGACCCGGCTGCTGCCTCGCGTTTCCCCCAACTGCATTTGAATCGACTTTGGAACATCTGCAATCATCCAACGGATCATTTGTCGCCATGCCTGAAAAAGAGGAGACGCACTCGACCCCTCGTTATGCAACGCCCATCGCCACATGTCCCCAATCATGAACGTAGCCGTTCGCCCTTTGCCAAATCGCTGTGAAATGAACACCGGCACTTGTTCTTTACCATCGATCATTGCCTCTGCCAGAACCGATGCGCCCGGCTTGACTTTGTTCATTCGATTCAGCACCTCAAAGTTCGGCATGCGTTCCAGTCGTTCGCGCTCGGCTATTTCATTATCCGCCAGCCTCAGAAACGGCTGCAACCAGCCTTCACGACTCAACTGATAGCGAACCAAGGTCTGCGGATCACCGTCGAACGCATTCTCCACGGAACTCGCGGCGTTGTCATCGCAGTATATCGGTAGCAACTGGCTTAAAACTGAGTCGGAGAATCCTCGGCCGCGCATCGATTCCTGGCCACCTAGAACCAAGAGTCCTCCACCCCGAATGGCGACAAACTGCCGCAACAACGATTGCTGATCTTGGGTCAGAAACTCATGCTCCAAATCATCAAGGATAACGGCGCTGTACTCAAACAGCTCCTCTGCGTCCTTGGGAAACCCCTTCTGCAACTGGCCTGCCTCGGTCAGTCCAATCCTTGCAAAAACCGGTTCGTCGAACTTGGCCTTTTCCTCGTCCAAAATGTCCTCAAAACCAGAAAAGAGCGGGTTCGAAGTATCAACCTTGGAATCGCGAAAACTGAACTTGGGTTCCTTGCGTGCAATTCGAATGAGCGACGTGAGTCGAATCTCGATGTCCTCGTCCAACGCGCGCTTAAGGAACTTGAATTCCCAATTGGGCCGGCCCGCTAAGTAGAGAATGCGATAAGGGCCGCGACCTCGATCGACAACTTGAAAGCGTCGGTTGTTTCCTAAGGTTACTTCGGCATTCTTGTCAGTCGTTTCTGTTTCAATCAGTGCGTTGGTCGCGCTTTCTCTCCGCACGACAACCTGGAAACCTTGGACTCCTGATTTCTCAGGTCGGAATCGAAACTCAACCGGAACAGGTTCTCCGTCCGATTTCAGTTTGATGGATTGAGTTTGCAGTCGCTTGTTCGTCCCGTCAAGCAAATCCACCGAAACGGCTTCACCCTGAAATCCCTTATGTGTCACGCTCGCATGAACCGTCACAGGCGAAGTTTCAAAATCGGATTGACGGGTTGTGGTCGATTGAATGCTAACATCGCGCTGATTGATCGAAGTTCCGATGCGTACTGGATAAATCGGAAAACCTAGCGTGGACAGATCCTCGTCGGGTTTGCGATCGGTAGCATTTCCGTCCGAAAAGAGAAGGACGCCAGCCAGCGGCTGTCCTTGATATCGATCACCGAGCGATTTAAGTGATTGAAATAGAGCGGATTCATTGCCTATTGGATTCCGTCCAACAAACGTATCGACGGGTTCCAAGGCCGCATCGAAGATGTACCGGCGCAATCGAAAATCGTCCGCTAGTTTGCGTTGCCAAGCTGCTTCGTCGCCCAAGCTCGACTCAAGATCAAGCCGACCACTCTTCGTCGCCTCTTGCATAAGTATGCCCATGCTCTGGCTATTGTCCATCAAGACAGCAAAGACATTTGCCTGCGATTTCGGGCGTTGTAACGAACCCATTGGCTCCAGTAAGCAGAAGAGCAACAGTGAAATACCAACCAGTCGCAGCCCTACAGCCAAAGCCTTCCACTTGAGCGGCATGGAGCTCCGACGATACGACCAAAGCGTAAAAACCGCTAATAGTACGGCTACAGTTACTACCGTATAGAACCACTCGGGTCTTCCAAAAACGATTTCTTGAAAGCCCAAGAAATCGGAAGGATTCGAGTTCTGCGATCCTGTTTTCATCGCTTCTTGGCGCCCCCAAGGTTTTCGTAGTACCGATCTTGTTGCTGTTGGTACTTGCTGGGGACAGGGTCGTGGTCAACCGGTACGATGGCACTCCGTTCCGAGGACTTGCGCAACAACTCCTCCTGAACCTTTTCACGCAACTGTCCGATTGGCTCTGCAATAAGTTTGCGGACCAATTCCCATTGTGGCTCTTTGGAGTGTCGCTTGTAGTCCACTCGCATTTCGCGAGCCACCTCCCGTATCCGCACGACCTCCCCTTTCATGTTTGGATCACTGACTAACTCCTCGACATCCCGCAAGGAATCAATCCAGTTGCCATAGTTGTCGCCGGTCAATGGTCCATATTCACTTCCGCCCGGTGCCATTCGCTGCAAAGCTCCCCCATTTCGATTGCCCGTCGATTGTTGATTTTGAGAAGGATTGCGAGAGCCGTTGCCTGTCTGTTGTTGGCCCGGCTGCTGACCTTGGCCGGGTTGCTGTCCTTGGCCGGGTTGCTGACCATCGCCTGGTTGCTGACCATCGCCTAGCTGCTGACCTTGGCCTGGTTGCTGACCTTGGCCTGGTTGCTTACCATCGCCCGGTTGCTTACCCTCGCCTGGTTGCTGACCTTGGCCCGGTTGCTGACCCTCGCCTGGTGGTTTGCCTTGCTGCCCCTGTTCGCCTGGCTGCGTCGTTTCGTTGTTGCCCGCCTCGCCGCGTTGTGCATCCTGTCCAGAAGGGTTGGATTCCGACGGGCTGGCTTTCGGATCGCGAGCGTTGAGTTCCGAATTCAGCTGTCGCTGCGCTCGCTCGAGTTCCTTCAGTGCTCTTCTAAGCGACTGCTCCTCGCTCCCTAATACGTCCTCGGAAGCCTTCTCAATATTTTCTTTGAGATTGCGAATTCCATCGTTCAGTTCATTTGCAACGCGTCGAGCTGGTTCGTCGAGACCACGCTCGACAAGAGTCGGGATTTGGTCCATCCGTTGTTCCAGCCCCTTTTGTTTGCTCTCGCGATAGGTTTCGTAGAGCTTTTCAGCCAAGAGCGGCTCGCTTGACTCGGCTTCGGAAACCGTTTGCTGCATTTTCTCTAGCAGCTCCTTCAAATCCTTTTTCTGATCTTGCCAGTCCTTTCTGGAATTCGTTTCCTGTGCCGTATCCCCTTCGGGACGGAGTGGAGATGCTGAATCATCGGCAGGTTGCGAGGTGTTCGAGTCACCCGCTTTTGGAGCGGAGTCACCGTTGGCTGGCGAGATCTTTTGATCGAGCTTTTTCTGCTGCTCTTCCAATCGCTTGGCATCCTGAACCAAGTCTCGCATGGTCTTCTCAAGCTGGTTCGACGAAGTCTGACGCAACTGCTCTTTTGTCTCGTCCATTTGACGCTGAGCCCGCGTACCAGATGAGAGTGCTGGCGCAGTTTCTCCTTTCGACAAAGCTTCCGACGATTTTTGCATATCGCTTCGAGCTTGTTCCACTTGTTCGCGAGCTTCCTGCATCGCTTGGCGATTTTCTGGTTGGTTCATCCGCTCAAGCACTTCGTCCGAGTCTCGCAAAAGCTCCTCCTGGTTTTCACGCAAACGCTTTAACTGTTCCTCAAGCTGCTGTTTGGTTTCCTCAGTCTTGGCCTCCTGCAAGGCGGTTTCTAGGTTTTTTATCTGTTCGTTGAGGTCATTCTGTCGTTTGGCAAGCTCCGCCAGCCGATTCATGACTTGCCGTGTTTCTCTTTCGGCCGAGGGTTCGGGTGCATCGGCCTTCTGCTCCGCTTCGTAGCGATTTTCGTCGTCCTGCAGCTTCAGTTGGTCAATCTGTTGCTGACGGTTTTTTTGAGCACCAGTTTTGGCCGATTTTTGCTGTTGCTGCTGCTGCGATTGAACGATTTGGTGCTCGCGAGCCCGAAGCTTCAAGAGCCCCTCATAAGCTTCTCGCTCTTTCCGAAGGGCACCGCGAAGCGTCATCAAATCAGAATCAATCGAAGCGGTTCCAAGCAGGTCTTTCCCGGCCGTCATGGCCACACGCACTTGCTCAAGGTACTTTTCCGATTGTGGGTCCTGAATTTTCTCAGCTAGTTTGTCGGTCATGTCAAACGCTTCTTGCTGCGACTCCATCAGCAGTTGAGTGTCTTCCGCAAACGTTTTGCTAATCGCCTTCGGTTTTTCCCGTCGAATCAAGTTCCAAGTGCCGGAAATGATTTGCTTTTGAAGTTCAGCCAATTCCTCGGCTTTCTTCTCATTTTCACCTTGCTGCTGTTTCTGCTGTTCTTGTTGTTGCTTTTGCTGTTCCTTGGACATACTCTCGCCTTCTCGGAAGATCTCTTCGAAAGGACGTACCTCTGCAAAAAACATGTCACCGTCAACGCGTCGAACTTCGCCATCACGGTCGATGTCCTCCGCCCAAAAATAGTAGCTAAGCAGTTGATCCGGTTGGGCTTGCAACGACTCCATATCGATCAAGTGCGACAGCTCTACTTTGCCCTTTTTGGCCTCATCGAACGGAATGGTCACTTCAGTCGGGTCTGCGTCTCCCAACACATACGTCAGCCCCGATCGTTGGATTCCGAAGTCGTCCTTGGCCGTCGCCTGTATTTGCAATTCTTGGAGTGGCGAGACACTCTCATCTTGCGCTCGAACCAATTTTGTTTCCGGCGGTTGATTGGGAATGACCTTGGCCGACAATTCTTCTTCAAATTTGGTGGCGCGTTGTTCTTGATCGACCAGCCGAACCTTCCATCGTTGCGACTCCGTCATGACGAAGCTGGCTTCATACAATAACGGATCCTCTTTGCTTGCGACTAGCGGAGTTGCGTTCCCCGCTTGGTCCACAAGTTCTGCGACGGAAACCGGTTTGTTCAGTTGGCATTTCCACGTGAGTGTAGCACCATCGACCACGGACACCCGGCGGGTATCGGCGATTTCCTTGGCTGCAAGTTTCGCGTAGTCCGGGGATTCAATTTTCGCATCGCTTTGGGTCAACGCAGGGTACTCGAACACCTTGAGCTTGAAACTGGAACTTGCCCCGGTTAGGTAATCGATGCGGTAAGTCTGATCGACTTGGAGATTTCGCAAATAGCCGCCAAATAATGGATCCTTGAGACTGCGTTGCATTGGATGCCGAGCTTTTTCTCCAGTCTTGCATTCGGTATCGATCCATGCTTGGTCTGGCACGTCGTTAGCAAACCGCACACTCACTACGACATCGGTTCCTCGCTCAATTTCAGCGTCGCCCGGTTCCACTTTGATCTTGTCGGAGTTAACGGCAACTTTTCCATTGTTTAGGACTGCGTTATTCGATTGACCTTCGTTGGAATAGACCATGAATCCAATAACTGCTGCCAAAGCTAACGCAGCAAACTGATTTACCCAAGCGCCCCATATGCGGCCACTGGTTATGGTTTGACTCCAGTCGTTCGATCGTGAGTGGCTGATCGTTTCGTCGATTAAGGACTTGCTGAGGTAACTGGACGTACTTTCTGGCGTTGGTTGGACCACAGTCACGAGCCGTTGCTTAAGAGAAGGAAACTTCTCCTCAATGCGATTTGCTATCCAGCGTGGGTCTCGGTAAGCCAACTTAAGGCCCAGCCATAAACCTGCAATGGCCCCTGTCACAACCAGCAGATACCAAACGCTAAAACTGGGCAACAAACCGAACTGCGAAAGCACCACGGCCGCTACGGCGACCAGTATCCAACCGAATGCCAACAGTCTTGCGAATCGAACCGTACGGAATCGGCTTGCGACCGTTGATACCAAATAAGCAATTTGCGGATCCATGCTCAACCTGCCTTACGTATGCACAATAATGATTCCAAACCCACAACCCCGATTACGCCTACGATCACCCAACGCCACCAACCTTGTTGCGATTCAAGCTCAACGGCTCGCAACTGACGTCGTGAAGCGTCGTCTTTTTTGATTGGTTTGCTGTCCTTCATGACTACGCCCAGTTTTTCTAAACGTTCCAAACCGCTAACCGAAGTATTGCTCTCCGATTCCGCTAAATTCACCGCCAATTGGGATTCTATTCCAGTTGCAGTCACCCGACGATAGATACCTGGCTCGGAAAGAACAATTAGTTTGGCCGCCTTGCCCTCTACAACCTCCCCTCGGACCTCAACGCCCGCAGGGGAATCGATTCTCTGATCGCTTGGGATTTCCAAAGACATACCGACGCGATAGGACGAGGGATCGTTGACGACCGGAGTTGCCAATCGATACAAGCCAGAAATGAGAGGCACAAATTTGGTTGACAAAGCCAGTTGGCTTTCGTTCGGTTGCCAACCTGCCGTCAAAATCCAAATCTTTCCCATCCCCTGGTCTTTGCAAATCAAGGCTGGCGAACCGTCATCGAATTTCGCCAATACACGCCATTCGTCCAGTTGACTGGAGACAAGTCGACGATGTCTCCAAAAACGTATCTTCGAAAAATCATTGAACTTCGAATCGGAAAGATCAGCAAACAAAGGATGCCTAAAATCGACGGACTCGAGCATGGAGTATTGCCGGACTTTGGCTTCGGAGACCTTGCAATCGCTCATTCCAGTCAGTTTTTGAAGACCGATCGAATAGTCCAATGGTGTGCTCTTTCCATCGCTGGTAGTGGTCGAGACGACCGCATCCCAAACCCACAAAAGATGTCCTCCTTGTTCAATATACGACGTCAACGCATCGGAGGCGCTCAAGGCATGCGATGCAACGATCAAAGGGGTGCTTTCCGGCGATGGCCAAGGCTCTGATGATGTCGGCTCCCTAGACTTGAAGGTTACCGTTCTTCCCGCATCGCTCATGGGCAATTGGCGAAGAAAGAAGCCTAGCGATTCATCCTGTGGTCTGGACTGGTCCTCAACACAGAGCAAGTCCGACTGAATCGGCTCGCTGTGGCTGACGTAGAAGCGATTGTCGAATTCTGAACCGTCTCCCTCGAGCTGCAGTGCAATCGTACCCTTGGGTGGTACTGGCATTCGAACGGTCAGCGAGCTACCCGATGGGACTTGGCACGACACTTTGGAAGACTCAATCGGTTGAAGCTGTCCATCGAGCCAATGCAGTCGCAAGGCTTCCAGGTTGGAACCGATCGTGTTCGTGACACGCACTCGAAGTTTTTCGGCGTCAGCTGGCCTGCTTGCTTCCTCCGACCTGCTTGGCAATCGAGATTTGCCCACCTCAGCGACATTGGGAACTGTTTCTTCTGCAGCCAGCAGGGAGGCTCTCGCATTGCCCTTTGATTTCGGCTCCACTCGTTCAATGCGTACCTTGCAGTCGGCAGGCCAAGAGTATTCCGCTAACCGTTCCACTTCGGCTCCAGTCTGGAAATCGGTAACAACAACAATTTCGCTGGTGATCGCGTTCGAATCCGACGAAGTATCCCAATCCGTTTGAAGCAGATCTGCCGCTGTCAGCAATGCCAAACCCAAATCCGTGTGCAGCCAGGATGGGGCGACCCCTTGCAAGGCCGCAATCGCTTGCATCTGCCGTTGGGATGCCGGGGTCTGAAGAGCTGTGTCCATCGCAATCAACGGACGCAATGAACTATCGAACTGATAGACCGAGATCGCGTCCGTCGGTCCCGATTGCCGAATGATTTGTTCGGCGCGCTGAACGGCTGCTGCCCAAAGGCCGTCGCGTCGCATGCTGGCGCTGGTGTCGATGAGCAGCATCCTCTGCGATCCGATCCGATCCGCATCTTTTTCTGCTGGAGTGTTCCAATACGGTCGGGTGAACGCGAACGCAAGCAACGCGATGGCAGTAGCCCGCAACAACAATAGCAACCACTGGTCGATACTGCTCTGTCGGGTCAGACGTGGCGGTGTCGGATCCAGAAACATGAGCGAACTTATAAGTTTTCGCTCTTTTGGACGCCGCCTAATCAAATGAAAAAGGATAGGCAGTGTAATAGCCAATCCAGCCAAAGCGTATAATGGAGCGAGAAAACTCACCGATGGCCTCCATGCGTGATACCACCGCGAATAATGGCGCGTGTCCTCGGACTACCAACATTCGAACGCTGTTGCCGACTCAGGAAATCAAACAGGGCATGCTCGACCGATTCATTCGTCTGCAACGAAGTCCAACCAATTCCGAGTTGGCCAGCCAACTCGATAAGCGAAGCCTCATGTTTTTTAAACTTGGCTTGGTAAGACGTCTTGACCAATTTAGGATCGACGTAGATCTCTTTGCCGGTCTCTAAATCTTCTAACATACTGGCCTTTTCCAAATCAAGCGTGACTTCCGTTGGGTCCAGTACTCGCAAAAGCACGACTTCATGATGACGAGCCCGAAGCATAGCCAACGGTATCCTTAGCGATTCCGTAGGTACCAAGAAGTCTGAGAGGATGATGATCAGACTGCGCTGGCGAACGATATCAGCCAAATGCGACAGCGGTTTTTGCAAATCGGTCGAAGCACCCGACGACGGCTTCTCCAGCAAAGACAGTATTCGTTTGAGCTGTCCCGTTCGAAACCTCGCCGTCAATACGTCCGAAATATCTTCGTCAAACGTCAGGAGGCCGGTTGCATCGCGTTGCAGCGTCAGATAATAAGCGAGCGTAGCAGCAACGGTTCTTGCGTAATCGTATTTCGTGTAATCGAGCGATCCGAAATCCATCGATTTGCTCTTGTCCATGACCAAGTAACAGCGGCGATTGGTTTCGTCCTCGAATTTCTTGATGTAGTACCGATCGCTTCGAGCGAACAACTTCCAATCGATGGTTCGAGGATCGTCGCCAACACTATACGGTCGGTACTCGCTAAACTCAACAGAAAATCCATGCAGTGGGCTTCGATGAAGACCATTGTGAAAACCGTCCACGACCGACTTGGCACGCAGTTGCAGATTTTTGATCCGCATCAAAGTTGGCATATCGATCCAACGATCCATTGCGGAGGTTGCGGCTGAAACGCCAGAGGACTCACTGCCGGGTACTTTGCTGGCTGTCGGAATGGCCATCCTTACTTGACCTCAATCAAAAGGCGATCGACACAATCCTCGACCGAAACACCCGCTGCCTCGGCCTTGTAGCCCAGAAGCAATCGATGCCGCATGACCGGATGCACCAGCGCTCGGATATCTTCCATCGCAACGTGGGATTGACCATTGAGCAACGCGCGGGCTTTGGCGCCGAGAACGAGCATTTGAGCGGCTCGCAACCCTGCCCCCCAATTGATCCATTGATTGACGAAACTGGGGGCTTCGGGGCGTCCAGGCCGCGTTGCGGCAACCAATCGAACTGCATACTCCGCTACCTCTTCGGCAATAGGCATACGCCGCACCATGGCATGGAATTTCAAAACATCCTCGCCCGTAAACAGGGGCTCTATCGTTTCTGGCGTCTTACTGGTCGTGTCCAAGACCACTTTCACTTCATCCTTGAATGGCAAGTAATCGATCATGACATTGAACATGAAACGATCCAACTGAGCCTCGGGCAGCGGATAGGTACCCTCCATTTCGATCGGATTCTGGGTCGCCAATACGAAGAAGGGTTCGGGCAACGTGAATCGTTTGCCAGCCGAAGTGACCTGGTGCTCTTGCATGGCTTCCAGCAAGGCCGCTTGAGTTTTAGGCGGTGTTCGATTGATTTCGTCCGCTAGTATCACGTTCGCAAAAACAGGCCCTTTGACGAATTGCAAGACACGCCGTCCGTCGACTTCGTCCAGTATCTCAGTTCCCGTAATGTCTGCTGGCATGAGATCGGGCGTGAACTGAATACGGCGAAATTCCAAGTGGAACACCTGCGCAACGCTGCGAACCAACAAGGTTTTAGCCAAGCCTGGCGCTCCGGTGATCAGACAGTGCGAACCGGAGAAGAGGCAAATTAGAAGCTGTTCGATGACCTCTTTTTGCCCAACGATCGTTTTCGAAAGCTCAGCATCGATCCTAGCTCGGCCTTCGCGTATCTGCTTGACGATCGCGGCTTCTTCTTCGTATTTCTGAGTGACTGTGCTCAAGGTGAAAAGTCCTGGAATGCAAGGGGGTAAGGGTTCAGGGTTCAGGGTTCAGGGTTCAGGGTTGAGAGTTGGAGTGGTGGAGAGGTGGAGTGGTGGAGAGGTGGAGAGGTGGAGAGGTGGAGAGGTGGAGTGGTGGAGTGGGGGAGTGGTGGAGAGGTGGAGTGGTGGAGTGGTGGAGAGGTGGAGAGGTGGAGTGGTGGAGTGGTGGAGTGGTGGAGTGGTGAGGTTGGAGTTTCTATTTGCTATTTGTTATTTGTTATTTGTTATTTGTTATTTGTTATTTGTTATTCGAGATTCTGTGTTTGCCTTAAGTCTTAAGCCTTAAGCCTTCCCCTAATGCGTCATCGCGTACGTAACAATGTTAATCCCAAGCGGATAGGCCTTCTTTACGGAGAACTCCTCGAAGTACCAGGGATCCTCTCCCTCGCGCTCCCAACCGTCCCCCAAATCGGTGTTATGGCAAATAAAAACCATGATTCGATTGGCATCGTCGCGAATGGCACGGTAATGAGGAATACTTGTGTCCGAGCCCCATCTTGGCTCCCAAGTCACGCCGGTGCTACGCCCTGCCTGGGCTATGCCGATACTTGGCAACTGTGGCTTCTCTTTTAAATCATAAACACAATGGAATATTTCATGTTCCAAAGGCAATTCCATCGGTTCGCGATCTGGAAAAACGCGTCGGATCTGTTGGTAGAAATTGAAATACTCCTCGTCTCCCCAAAAATCGTCGACCATCAAAAAGCCACCGTTGAGCAAGTAGCGTCGCAAAGCGACCACTTCTTCTGGATGGAACGAAAGCGCGCCCGGTTCGATGATGTAAATGAATGGATAGTCAAAGAGCTTCGGGTCCGTCAACTCGAGGACGATCGGTTCCGGATTGACATTCAATGACGTTAGCTGCTTCAACCGCAACGAAAAATTCAAGTCGCTGTCGCGGAAATCGGTGTCCCACCCGGCTCCTCGGCCATATCCAAGTGAGTCGTATTTGATGCGGACAAAAGTAAACATGTCCTTGCTGAACTGCTTATCGACATCCCAGGTTGGCACTCCATTTCGGCCCACCGATTGCCAGTCTCGATTTCTACCGCGCCTGCCCCATTGCTGCCCAATCACAACCATTGAAAAAGTAACGATCAACAACAACGCAACAAATACCCTCCTGTACGTTACTCCATTCATGGCTCTTAGTTTCCTTTCGTTGAGCTCGGGGATCCAGACTCGGAACCTTTATTTATCTCCACCAGTAATTTCAACGCGTCCCGGTAACGCGGCGATTCCTCCAAGGCCATCAACACCTGTCGCTTGGCTCGCTTGGTTTGTCCAATCGCATCAAGCGATACCGCCAATCGGTAGTGGATGTTAGCAGGGTCTGTGGGTTGCAAATCCAGGCTGGCAGCAAGTGCTTCAGCCGCCTTGGCTGCATTTCCTACCTTCTCGTAAGCCATGGAACGTAGTCTCTGAAGATCACTCCGAACAGGGTTGATGGCTTGCAACTGCTCGCACCATTGTTCAAGCGATGACCAATCTCCTCGCTTCTCATCGATTTCCATCAGTCGAACAAGGGCTTCACGACAGTCCGAGGATCGCGAACTGAGCTCGAGCAATGCAGTCCGCTCTTCGGCTTCATTCCCTTTGCCTCGGTGAATACTCGCCAGCAATGCATAGACTCCTTCGTTCGAACTGTCGTCCGGCAGCATCTTTCGGAGTCTTTCCGCCACGGCGAGGGCTTCGTCCCATTTTTTGCCGCTTACGAGCGCCTGGCATTGAGCTCGAAGTCCCCAATACGATTCTGGGTGCTCTGCTAGCCAAGTTGCAATTTCCACTTTATCTTCCGGTTTCGAACGATCGAAATCGACTCCCTCTCCGTACGTTGCGGCCAAGGCCATTGCGTAGTCCCGGAAATCGTTGTCAAGCAGTTCTAATGTCCCAGGTGCTCGCTTCAGTGCTTCCGATGCTGGCATTCCGATCGACAAATCGTCAAGCAATCGGCGCATCACGCCAATGCCATACTTTTCAATCCAGTATTCCACCACCAACGACGATTCATAGTATGCGAACTGCAAGTGCATCGGCGTCTTCGGTTGCAAAAAAGCACCGCTGAGTTGACTCACCGGCACCAAACCGGTACCTAGAATCATCTCGCGATACGTTGGGTCCATCGATTGCCCCCAAGTAGGATTTCTTTGCCGTTCTTCGTAAACCGAGATGCCCTCGGAAAGCCATCGCGGCATTCGGTTCTTGGTTTTCTGAAGAGTCACCACATGACAGTATTCATGCCAAAGCACAGATTTCCAATTGGAGTCGACCTGGAGTGCCGCCGGTGAATTGGCGGTAATCAATCGCCCGAAACAGACACCCAAAAAGCCTTCGCCACCGGGCAATCCAAAGGTGCGAATGGCAAACTCTTTCTGTTTAGGAAAGATTTCAACGTAAACTGGCTCTTCCAATTGGACGGCATATTTTTTGGTTAGCACTTCCCGGGCTTCGCTGAGCAGTTGGACGACATCCTGGCCATAAATTCTGGCTTCACGAGCGTCCATTCGGATGGCAAAACCAGGAGCTTCCAGCGTCGTGAATTTTTCCAATTCGGTCTTAAGCTGCTTTAGATTGAAGATGGTCACATCGTAGGGATCTTTCGTTCGGACGTTGTCAACGATCTCCCATCCTTGGTCTGTTTGGCCCAACCTCAGAAGGTCTTGCGCCAATTGCGTTTTAGCCGGAGTGTATTCAGCATCCATTTTCAATGCGCGACGTTGGTAGTCTGCTGACTCCGTAAATCGATAGTGCATGGATAACTGCTTACCGATGGTGTAATCGACTTCTGGATTCAGATTCCACGGAACGAGCGCTAAGCGTCGCGATTCCCCTTCCGCTTCATAGCGACCTTGCAAATGGGCAATGGAAGCTCGCAATGCCCAAAGTCGTGGGAGTTTCGGGTTAACCTTTTCGACTTCTGCCAACACTTTTTCGGCGGAGTCGTAATCTTCCGCCGACATTCTAGCCTCGGCGCGATGGACCAAGCTTGGGACATACCGGGGGTTGAGTTCCATGGATTTGGCAAAGTACTCACTGGCTTTGGCTGGGTCGGTCGCGCTCCAACTCTTTCCCAACAGAAAATAGACTTCGGGATCGGTCTCGTCTATCTTGATGGCCTTGGCAAGCGACTGCGATGCGACCTTGTCGTCGTTCTTTTCAATGGCCATGCGAGCGGTTGCTAAGTGGGCTTCAAAAACATCCGCTGGAGAATTGGACTTAACGCCTTGATCGTAGCAGTTTTTAAGGACTTCTTTGGGATCCTCACCTCTCGCTAAAAAGAATTCGCCAACCGGCACAATATCGCTTCGGTTGCTAAATTTCCAAGGGCTTCGAATCAACATGGTGTCTAGATAAGCCAATTGCTCATTTGCCTTGATAAGCGAATTGTTCATTTTGTACACACGAACACCGAGGAGTCTTAAACGAATGCTCTCCGCAAATCGCTCTAGCGCCTTTTCATACGCTTGCAATGCGGACGGGTAATTACCTGTCGCTAAATAAGACTCGATAAGCATGCGGGGCCAAAGCTCATTCCAGACTCCCTTTTCCACCTGCCCTGCCGCCAATTTGATGCAAGCTTCGTAGTCACCCGCGCGATAGAAGTTTTTGACGTCGTCGATTTCCGACGATTCCGAGCGAGCTGCCAAACCAATGAGAATTGCCAAACCCAGAAGCGTTCCACTGAATAGTGGTGCCCCCCTCCATGCCATATTTAAGCTGCGACACACCACTAGAAATGTTCTCGTTAGCGGGAAACCAAGTCTGTTCAACAAACCCCATCCCTTCACGATAACCATTTGGAAAGGACTTCGCAGCACCCGTCACGAAAATTCAATAGATTGTGCTGCGTATGCGGAAAATCGTTCAAAAATTCGCCGCCACGTGGATCCGTCGCTCCGCCGACGGATGTCCTGCCTGTACGAACCGCCACGCATCTATCTCATTCCTCAACGTTAACCCGCCGACTGCATAACCGCGGACTGCAGGGAATTAACCGCAGGAAATTAGAGAATCTTGAGTAGTCAACGATTTGTCTGTCAGAAAGTACACGGACCGTCCGTCGCGGAGCGAACGGACCTACGTTAACACTCCAATGGACACCTTGCACTTGCTATGCCTATTTGCTATTTCAAATGTGGTTTTTTTTTTGCTCGCCTTACGTCAGACGCAGTGCCTGGAGGGCTTTGAACAAGGCCGTATTTACTTGACTAGTTTGAACATCGCGTTTTTGAAGGACAGTTATAGAGATGGAAACAATCGTTGCGATTCTTCGAGCTGCACATTGCAAAAGCACACATCATTATTTTGCTATAGATGCACTCGACGAAGTGCCGAGCACGCGAGGCAAGTCCTTGGCTGACCTGCTCCTGGCCAATTACGGCGATTACCTCAAAGGTGCCAAAGATCCGGACAATGTCTTCAAAGATTTCGAAAACCACGTCCTGCATGTACGCGATGGTTATTGGGGTGGAGCAGCCAAAACCGCCGAAAAATGGCTTGAGAAGTGCAATGCACTGCTGGCTTCTGGCAATTGGAAGGAAGCGGCGTACGCTATCGGCGTTTTAAGCCACTACTTTACCGATCCGTTCATGCCGCTCCATACGGCCCAATCACCCCGCGAAACCATCGTCCATCGCCCGTTGGAATGGAGCGTTTGCTGCTCCTATCAATCCATCTTCAAAATGGCGAGTGAAGACCCCCAACTTGAGTCTTTTGTCATTAGTTCCGACAGCCATTGGATGACCGATGGTATCCTTCGCGGAGCCACGATGGCAAACCAATACTACGAACCGCTGATTGACGACTACGACATGAAGGAGTCAAGCCGTCACCCAGAATTGGCCCTCGGTTCGGATTCGAAGAAATTCCTCGCCAGAATCTTTACTTGGGTCCTGACTGGCTGGGGAAGTGTCATCGATCGCATCGCGAATGATTCTTCTGCAACGTTGCCGAGTTCATCCCTCGTGTTGCCGACACTCCTGGCCGGCATGCAAATGCCAATGAAGAAGATCGTTGCGGCCATCGATTCGGCCGAGCAGCGAAGGGAGGTCGAAAAGATACTCGACGAATTCCAACGGACTGGCAACGTTGTTCGCAATGTGAGTCCGGAGCAACGAACGGTTCAGAAAGTCCGAATCGAGCGACCCGAGTTGCGACCAAGCCCAATGGAGGTGCAACGTGCCATCAAGAGTGACTTGATTCTGCCGAAGACTGAGCGGGCTATACCCAAGCCGAAGGCCGCCGAACCTCTTCGAACTCTTAAGCCAGCAACTCCGCTAAAGATAGAGCCTCACGCGATCCAACCTGCGATTGTTGCAAACCAGCTCCGAGAGCCAGTTGTTCCGAAAAAGGAAATTTTAACTGCTAGACCAGTTCGCGAGACCGAACCGGAAGCGGCAGTCACTCCTGTCGGAAAAACCGCAAAGCGAGTGAAGCTTACGACGGACCGTCCAATCGTGGATGCACCCGCCATCGGTCCCAAGACGGCTGCTAGACTGGAAGCCATCGGGCTTGAGACGATTCAGGATTTGCTAAGCCATGATGCGGAATGGATTGCGAGTGAACTCAATACCAAATGGATCACGGCTCGTCTTGTTTCACAATGGCAGGACCAGGCACGATTAGCCTGTCAGATTGATCGACTGTCCGCTGCAGGTGCTGGACTCTTGGTCCTGGCCGGGATTCGTACAGCAGAAGATCTTGCGAAACGAAGTCCATCGGAGGCTTTCTCTTTGATTCACGCTACTGCACAAACGACGGAGGGACAACGACTTTTGCGGGATCAGGAACCGCCACCACTAAAAACAGTCCAACGATGGATGGATGCAGCATGCGAATGCCCCCGGGTTTAACTCGGGTTTAACTCGGGGGATATTTACCTATTCTCTACAAATCGATCAACGGCGCGTCCGCATCGCCAAACTCCTTATCCGTTACCCCCATTCGATTCATCAAAGACAAGTACAAACTGCATAGCTTTCGCTCACCATCCGGTCGATGTTCGTAATCCAATACCCGGCCTGTTTTGAGTTGCCCGCCGAGTCCGCCAGTTGTTAACAATGGTACTTTTTGGGAATTGTGAGCACTTCCCGACCACATGTTATTGATGAACATGAGGCATGAGTGATCGAGCACCGTACCGTCTCCCTCTTGCATGCCATCCAGTTTGCTTGCCAAATAGGCGAACTGACTGCAGTAGTACGTCGAGATACGTTCAAATTCAGCCGAACGGTCGTTATGCGAGGCGGAATGGTGCGCATTCCTTGCATCCAAAAACGGGTAGAAGAGCCCTGAAATATCGCGACACAACAAAAGGGTCGCTATCCTTGTTTTGTCGGTTTGAAATGCTAATGCAACAATGTCGCACATCAAACGCATGTGGTCGCGAATATCCTCAGGAAGTCCGTTATCGGGACGCGCCATGGTCGCGATGACTTGCGGATTGTCATTCGCCCGAGCCATGGCTTTTTCCTGCGCTTTCCTTTGTTGTTCAATCCCTTGCTCGACCTCCCGAACACTCGAAAGAAACTCATCGATTTTTCGACGATCATCCATGCTCGCTTGTCGTCGCAAGTCGGAAGCGTGTTCCCCTACGCGATCGAGAACGCTCTGGTTGCGACGTGCACCTCGGTTTTCGAAGAGGCTATCAAACGCCAAAGCTGGGTAGACTTCCATTGGAACAGGGGATGTTGCGTTCTGCCACGAAATGTGAGAACTGTATGCCATCGAGAAATTGGTTTCGTGGTACCCGGTGACAGGCTGCTCGCAACCGAGCACCAAGCTCGACTGAATCGTTTCGCTGCCAATCCGGTTGGCAAGCAATTGATCCACACTCGTACCACCACCAAGTTCCGCTCCCTTCTTGAGCGAAGCCCCCGACAGGATGTTTCCGGTTTGTCCGGGATGAATGCCCACTCCGGTGGCGTTCTTGTTGAATAAGCCGTTGATCACATTCAACTTGGCCTTAAGCGGCTCGAGAGGGGCGAGCGACTTTCCCAGTTCTATTCCGTTCTCGTTTTGCTTTGCCCACCAGTGATCAGGATTGACACCGCAGGCCATGAAAAGCACGCCAAAGCGATTAGGAAATTGCGGTGCGTCGATTCCTGTGGGAGCATCTTCACCCCAAACAGGGAGCGACTGCAACCAAGGAAGCGTCATGGAAACGCCGGCACCTTGAAGCAGAACTCGCCGCGATAAACGTTGGTTACTCAACATCAAACTTCTCCCTGTCGCTCGTTCCGCGTTTTTCCAAAAATTGAGGACTAAAGACAATGACCTTTACCATCGCATCGAATCGGTAATCCTCCGAAATCAGTTTTTCCTTCATCGTCTCGATAAGCAAATCATCGGAGAGTTGCAGACTGCGGCCAAGTGCAAAAGCCAACAGTTTTCGGCAAAGGTTTTCGATGAAGTCGGATTGCCGATCCTTCATGATGTAATCACGAAGCCCAGCCACACCCTTGCCCACTTGCCCATTTGGAAAGACCGCGGAGTCATCCACCGGTTTTTCGCCGAGATCGCGACTGCGGTGTTCTCCAATTGGTCCATAGCTTTCAAACGAGAGGCCAACGGAATCAAACCGATCGTGACACACCGCACAGCTTTCGATCTCGCGATGTTTTTCTAAGGTTTGCCGTAAAGTCAGTTCCCCCAAGTGCGATTCATCGGCTGGCAATTCAGGCACGTTCGGTGGCGGCGGCGGAATCGTTTCGCCCAGCAGACGCCGAACGACCCAATAGCCACGCTTGACGGGGCTCGTTCGCAAGCCAGGGGCGTTTTGAGTCATGAAAACCGCCATGGGAAGCAGGCCACCTCGCTCGGCCATCGGCAGATCGGATGCCCGCCACCAATCCGATGAGTCGCCATGAACTTCTTTCATGAGTCCGTAGTGTTCCCCAAGTTCGGAGTTAACAAACGTATGGCTCGCGTCGATGCAGCTTAGGACCGAGCGATTCTGTTGAATCATGTCGACAAGAAATCGAATAGGCTCCTGATACATGGCTTCTCGCAACGAATCGGTAAACTGAGGAAACCGGACCCGATCGACGCTGTTGTGCTCCTGGAAACGTCGAAAGTCGAGCCACTGCGAACCGAACTCGATCGCAAGACCACGCACGCGATCATCGCGAAGCATCCTGTCGATCTCACCGCTCAATGCGACCGGATCCTTCAATCGCCCCGCACGGGCCTTCTCAAGCAAGCTTGCGTCGGGCATGGTTGCCCAAAGAAAGTAGCTGAGGCGATTCGCAAGCTCGATTTCATTGAGTGGCCGTCGGGTCGACGTTTCCAAGCCCAAATCGCGACGGTAGCAGAACTCGGGTGACATGAGCACCGATACCAACAGGTCCTGAATCGCTTCCTCGTGCGACAGGTTATCCTCTCGCCGTAACGAACGGTAATACTGCTTCAACGCCTCTCGATGACGCGTTGTCATCGAACCACGGTAAGCGCGTTCGGCGAAGCGCTCGATCGCTTCCACATGGATCGGTTCCGATCGGACTCGGTTTTGTTCGACCCAACGGATCTGGCGATCGATGTTGCTGAAAAAATCGGCGATGGCCTTGCGTTGCTCGCTGGACGCATTCATTCGTCCCGCCTTTGCAAGGTACATCTCCGACAGCTTCTCGACCTTTGCCGCCGACAGTGCATCCTTGTTCTCTGGCCGAGCAAAATCGAATTCGGCATCGCGAAGGAAGTTGTGATCCGTGCGTTCGAACCACAGGAATCCTTGGTATTGGCGGATTGGAGCAGCCGTCACAAAATCCAGTTCCTGCCATAACTGGTTCAATTCCGCATGTTCCTTATCGTTCAAGATCAGCTCGCACAGCGGTTCGTCGTCGCGAAAATACCCCATCATGCTGTGAAAGCCCGCGCTGAGAAGCCGGCCTTTCTCTTGCTTTTCTTTGGGCACTCCTAAATAGTCCCTACCTCGCTCGGCGACGAAAAACGCATCCGGAAAGGTCGTGCAAAAAAGTTCCAGGTCTTTATGGAAATCCGCCAACGATTCATCCTCAACGGGAGACTTCAGGAAACGCGCGATGTCCGACGGAAGCTTAGCCAAATCGATCGCCTTGAGAGTCTCCGGCATGAAACTTTGGCGGTGCTTTGCAGACTGCCGATTCTTCCAGAGTACAAACGCTTGTGCGCCGTCGTGAATGCCTTTCAAACGCATATTGAATTGGGGCTCCAAATGTCCCCTAACTTCTTGAATGAAGTCTCGTATCAATTTGCATTCCTTTTGGACCAATGCGTCATTGTCGTTAGGCAATGCAAGCCACCGCTTGCGAACTTCTGAGAGTGGACCGACGTCGTTGATTGACTTGTTGTCTTCCTTCAAACTTGCAACGACAATCGTCAAGTAGCGCAAACTCAACTGATGATTTTTTGCAATCCTATCGAGTGGGACATCTCTGCCTTCCGCCAGACCGGTTCGAAACTTCCAAGCAGCATAAAGATAATCGGCGATATCAGTCGGCTGTTTGTTATAGAAGTCCACGATGCGTTGAACGCAATACTTATCCCGATCGGTGTCGGTCAAAGCGGGGTGCGGCGCAAATGCTATCCCCGTTGGCGTCAAAACCAAGTGGCTTGATACTTCACGCGCTGCAGCCAAATACTTATTCAGCAAAGCAGGGGACATTGCCAGCGATTCGGCGGAGTTGTCGAACCCAGCTTCGTTGGCTGGATCAACGGGAAACTCACGGGCCGGACGCAGGTCCGTTCCAGTTAGATCGCGGAGCGTGTTGTTGTATTCTGCGTTGTTAAGCCGACGGACAGAAACGATTCCTGGATCGCCTGCGTGCCGAATCGCTTCTTCGCGCCGAAGAGACTGAGAGTGTTTTAAGAATGATTGTCGTTCCTGTTCGGAAGGAATCGACGCGGCATCCTTCGGAGGCATGTTTCTAATGAATACTCGCCGTTCCATTTCTTTCCACACCTTGAATCGATTGGAAATGGACTGACGATTTCCAAGTTCTCGAAGATCAAGTTTGCCTTCTGGTTCGGTGCCGCTATGGCATTCGACGCAATGCTCTTTCAGGAAAGGCTGAACCTTCGTTTCGAATGCGTCTTGGGCTTGCACACCCGTATTCGCGAAGTAGGATCCCGCAATCCAAAGAACGCCCACGCTCAATGCCGTTGTGAATCGCAATGGATAAACACGTTTTCGCGCGCGAGATGAACGCATCAGAAGGGATTTTTTGGGGGGGTGGGATGCCGTAGAACGGCGGAAGGAAAAAATGAGAACACGGCTCCGGCCGATCTTTGGAGGTGCGACTCCTTTAGTCTAACTCATCCAGGACAAAAACGCAGGAGGTCGAAAAACCAAATGTTTAAGGCGAGCGGCGATGTAAAAACTACCAATCACAACCCGAAACGTAAGTGAGGGACCCGCGAAATTGTCCCTCGCTTACACTTCGGGTTGGGATACTCCAATCTGCCGCTCGCCCAACAGTTAAATTCCCTAGCTTGTCCCGGGATTGCGACCGGAACTGCTTGACCGATCGCCGTGTAACAAGTCACAATGGGCGTCGCTTCAAATCCCATTATTCCTAAGATTTTAAAATGATGTTTGCCCAGACTAGCCTGAATCCTACCCCTCTTTCCGACGATCAAACAAGCGGTACGCCTGCTTTATCAAGCTTGTGGTGGCTGATTCCGCTTGCAGTCGCATGCGTAGGTTTGGTTTGGTATTTCCGCCGTCAGCTGAATCGCCCCTTACCAGAGTCGACGAACAAGACTGCTCCCAAGGCAAAAGTTAGGGAAAAAAAGTGGGTTAAAGCACCTGCAATCGAAACTTCCGGGCCTGCCATTGAGGCAAATAGTCGCAACGCCATCCCGGCAAAAAAATCAGGCAAAAAGTCGAAAAAGGATCGCAGCGTCGGTCTTCGCCTTCGCCAGGGCCTACGATCCGCAACCGCATCACGTCGACGAGGCAGCGGCGATGCTGTCGCTGACCAAGGGGCTTTGCGCCTCGGGCTGGCACACCTGCGCCATGTTCATGCGCCTGCTTTGCGACGGTGTCCTGAAGGACGCCGCCTCGCTCGGCGCTGCCGGCATCGAAGAGGTGAAATGGATCAAACCCGTGC